>JAJDNO010000056.1 GCA_022340615.1 Gallionella sp.
CATGAGTTCAGGTCATGCCTCTGTTCGCATGGATGATGGTATCTGTGAAAAAAACGATGAATACCTGTCGGCCTACGACTGGTGCGATAAATTTGAAAGTAAGACAAGCTAGCAAATTTGTAAGCACTTATAATTCTGTACTGGGTATAAAATATTCATACGAAGCAGATAATTTCTTGATCATATAAACTTTCCACTAAAAATTACATTCCAATCATTGTTTCACCGTTTTTATTAGCTGAATTGTTCGTTCTAGCCTGATTTACAAATACGCCAGGATTGGACAGTCACAAAATACTCTCTACAGCAGGCTATCGAATAGCCTGCTGTTTCTTTTTCAGGATGAATCGTTATACAAAATCTTGCAGGTGCGCTGTGCGAGCATTTATGTAAGAACACCTTGGTAAATTGAAAATGTTTATAATGGCGCCAGTCTATTAGGAGCATAATATGCAGCACTTGACACCCAAACAGGCCTTTGACTTCCTGCAGGCAAATCCAGAGGCTGTATTCATCGATGTGCGCAGCGAGATGGAACATATGTTTGTTGGCCATCCCCAGGGCTCCATCCTGATCCCCTGGGTTGATGGACCGGAATGGGACATCAACCCCCATTTTGTTCCTCAGGTAAAGAAAGCTGCCAGCGTCAATCGACCGGTTGTGCTGATTTGCCGCTCAGGGCGCCGCTCGGCTGATGCAGGGTTGGCACTGGAGCAGGCAGGGCTTGCCGAAGTGTATAACGTGATGCACGGATTTGAAGGAGATCTGGATGAAGGGCATCATCGAAATTCCCATAATGGCTGGCGGTTCGAAGGACTGCCATGGGCGCAAACATGACCACTGATACAAACATTCCCGATTTCACATAATCCGAACAGAAACTCGTTTCGGCTGTTTTTATAACCATATGCCCGGGATATATATTCCTGGTGTTGGTGGCATTCGGCATGATACGGTTTGCCCATCCTGAACCAGGATGGAAAATATTGTGCTACTCCTGTTTGATTTCGCGGCAAACCTGTTCACAGCCGCCCCGTAATCCAGTAAAGTGCAATCCCGTTCCTAACTATAAGAGCAAAAACATGAGTGAAAAAGGACAGCAACTACAAGACCCGTTTCTTAATATGCTGCGCAAGGAACATGTACAGGTTGCGATTTATCTGGTGAATGGTATCAAGCTGCAGGGCCAGATCGAGTCGTTCGATCAATACGTGGTGCTGTTGAAGAACACGATCACCCAGATGGTATACAAACACGCTATTTCGACTATTGTTCCTGCACGCGCGGTCAGCATCGCCCACGAAGTCACTGAGTAATGCATCAACAGCCTGCCGGCTTGGGAGGCGCAATACTGGTCAGTATTGATTTCGGCGAAGGCGACCATGGCGAAAGTCTGGCAGAACTGGGCTTGCTGGCGAAAACGGCTGGTGTGCACGTTTCCGCGGTCGTCCAAGCGAGGCGGCAGCGACCGGATGCGGCATTGTTTGCCGGCAGCGGCAAAGTGCAGCAAATTGCCGAACTTGTCGAGCAGCTGGATGTGCAACTGGTGATATTCAACCATGACCTGACTCCAGCACAAATGCGCAATCTGACCGCATTGCTGAATGTTCGCGTGATCGACCGGACCATGCTGATTCTGGACATATTCGCGCAACGCGCGCAAAGTCACGAGGGCAAGATGCAGGTGGAGCTTGCCCAACTCAAATATCTTGCAACGCGGCTGGTCGGAATGAACCAGGACATGGGGCAGCAGAAGCACGCTGTTGGCGCGCGCGGTCCCGGGGAAACGAGGCTGGAACTGGACCGGCGCAAGCTGGAGAATAGGGTCCAGTTTCTCAGGGAACGCCTCAAGAAACTAAAACATCAGCGCAGTATCCAGCGCCGTGCACGAATTCGCCATGATGTGTATTCAGTTTCCATAGTCGGTTATACCAATGCCGGCAAATCCACGCTATTCAACCGCCTTACCCGGGCCGATGTGTATGTGGCCGACCAACTGTTTGCAACACTGGACACCACTTCGCGACGCATGTTTTCCGAAGAGGCCGGCGAAATCGTGGTATCTGATACAGTGGGTTTCATACGCCACCTGCCGCACTCGCTGGTTGCTGCATTCCGCAGCACGCTTGAGGAAACAATTCAGGCTGATTTGCTGCTGCACGTGGTCGATGCCAGCAATTCCCTGAGCAACGATCAGATCGCGGAAGTAAACAAGGTGCTGGCCGAGATCGGCGCTGCGGATATTCCGCAGGTTCTGGTATACAACAAGATCGACCTTCTGGACGCGCCGGCCAGCGTGCAGCGCGATGATTATGGTAGAATTGCCAGTGTTTCTCTGAGTGCAAAAAGTGGCGCGGGTATGGATGGATTGCGGGTGGCCTTGAATGAGGCCAAAGCCAAGCGCCGGGTTTCCGAAGCAGTTGCGAATAACATTAACCAATCGAGCGAGTGACAAATATGGGATTGAACGATCCGCAATGGGGCAACAAGAACAATGGTGGCCCGCCTGATCTGGAAGAGTTGTTGCGCAAGCTCAATGCAAAAGTAGCTTCCCTGATGGGTGGCAAGGGCGGGACGAGGAAACCGGGAAGCGGGGAACCGCAGGGTTTTTCCGGGGGAATCGGTCTGATCATCGGCATTATCCTGCTGATCTGGCTGGGAAGCGGATTCTATATCGTCGATGCCAGCCAGCGCGGCGTTGTGCTGCGTTTTGGCAAAATGTCCGAAACGACCATGCCGGGACCACATTGGCATTTGCCATACCCGGTTGAGACTGTGGAAATCGTAAACGTGAGCCAGGTCAGGACCGTAGAAATCGGTTATCGCGATAACGTCAAGAACAAGATATTGAATGAATCGCTGATGCTGACTGATGACGAGAACATTATCGATATCCAGTTTGCGGTGCAGTACTTTATAAAAGATCCTGCAGATTACCTTTTCAACAATCGCGCGCCGGATGAAAACGTGCACCAGGTTGCCGAAGCGGCGATACGCGAGGTGGTCGGCAAGAGCAAGATGGACTTTGTACTCTACGAGGGCAGGGAGCAGGTTACGGATGAAACCTCCAAGCTGATGCAAACTATCCTTGACCGTTACAAATCGGGCATCCTGATCAGCAAGGTCACCATGCAGAATGCGCAGCCACCGGAGCAGGTTCAGGCATCCTTCGACGATGCTGTGAAGGCCGGGCAGGATCGGGAACGGCAAAAGAACGAGGGCCAGGCATACGCCAATGACGTAATACCGCGTGCCAGCGGTGCTGCTGCCCGATTGACTCAGGAAGCGCAGGGTTACAAGCAAAGCGTGATTGCAAATGCTGAAGGTGACGTGAGTCGCTTCAAGCAGATACTGGTCGAATACGACAAGGCCCCCGCGGTAACTCGCGAGCGTATGTATCTGGACATGATGCAGCAGGTGATGAGTCATGTCAGCAAAGTAATGGTCGACCAGAAGAAGGGCAACAGCCTGCTTTATCTTCCGCTCGATAAATTGCTCGACAAGACCCGTGCCGGCAGTGCAGACACCGATGGGCAGGCTTCATCGAAAACGGACACCACTCAGGGTAGCGACAATACTGCAACACAAAGTGCACGCGATTCACTGTTAAGCCGCAACCGGGAGGCACGCTAATGAACAAGAAAATTGGTACCGTGTTGATCATTGCGGCCGTAGCATTAATTCTTATGAGCATGAGCATGTTTGTGGTGAATCAGCGCCAGAAAGCGATCGTGTTCCAGCTGGGTGAAATTGTCAGCGTCAAAACCACCCCCGGCCTGTACTTCAAACTGCCTCTGATGCAGAACGTGCGCTTCTTCGATTCGCGCTTGCTTACGCTGGATACCGGTGAGCCGGAGCGGTACATCACGGCCGAAAAGAAGAACGTGATGGTGGACTCCTTCGTCAAGTGGCGCATAGCAGACGTCAAGCAGTACTACGTAAGCGTCGGCGGAGATGAAATGCGCGCTGCAACTCGATTGATGCAGACAATCAATTCCAGCATGCGCGAGGAATTCGGCAAGCGCAGCATACATGATGTGATTTCTGGTGAACGCGACCAGATCATGCAGGCCGTACTGCAGAAAACCGAGGCCGATGCCAGCAAAATCGGTGTTCAAGTGCTTGACGTGCGTCTCAAGCGAGTTGACTTCCCGACCGAGATCAGCGATTCGGTATATCGGCGCATGGAGGCAGAACGCAAACGGGTTGCCAACGAGCTTAGGGCAACCGGTTTTGCGGAGAGCGAGAAGATACGCGCCGATGCGGACAAACAGCGGCAAGTGATTCTGGCCGAGGCATATCGCGGAGCGCAGAAAATAAAAGGTGAGGGTGACGCGAAAGCGTCCGCCCTGTATGGCCGGGCATTCAGCCGCAATGCCGAATTCTATGCTTTCTACCGCAGTCTGGAAGCCTACAAGCAGACCTTCAAAAACAAGAGCGACGTGATGGTGCTGGACCCAAGCTCGGCCTTCTTCAAGTATCTGAAAAATCCGGGCAGATACGGAAAATAATGTGCTTGATTACTGGTTGCTCGGCCTGGCGATGATGCTGATTGTTGAGGGAATGATACCTTTTGTGTCGCCCGAATTATGGCGCGAAACCTTCCGCAAACTGTTGACCCTGAAGGACGGGCAATTGCGTTTCGTCGGCATGACTGCGATGCTGTCCGGAATAATTTTGCTTTACTGGATCAAATGATGCAGAACTGGCTTCTTCCCGAACATGTTGAGGATATGCTGCCCGATGAGGCATGGAGCGTCGAACGGATGCGCTCGCAGATCCTCGATCTGTTGCGCAGATCGGGTTATCAGCTGGTCGCGCCGCCTTTGCTGGAGTATGCCGAATCGTTGCTGATCGATGGCAGCGATGACATGAATTTGCGCACCTTCAAGCTGGTCGATCAATTGAGCGGCCGAACCCTGGCTTTGCGCGCTGACATCACTCCGCAAGCAGCACGCATCGATGCACATCTGCTCAATCGTGAAGGCGTGGTGAGGCTTTGTTATGCCGGAAGCGTGCTGCACACCCAGCCGATCGGACTGACGCGCACTCGCGAGTTGCTGCAGATCGGAGCAGAGCTTTACGGGCATGGCGGTCTGGAAAGCGATCTGGAAATTCAGCAGCTGATGCTGGAAGCGCTGACGCTGGTTGGGATCAGCGATGTACATCTTGATCTCGGCCATGTTGGTGTGTTCCGCGCACTGGTGACGCATGCCGGGCTCGACAGGGATCTCGAAAGCGGGCTATTCTCGGCGCTGCAGAACAAGGACAGCGCAACCCTGAAGACATTAACTGGCCCGCTCGAAGCAGCTCTTCGCAACGCATTGCTGGCGCTTCCTGAAATGTATGGAAATTGTTCCGACGTACTTGCAAAGGCTCGCAGCTTGCTTCCGGATTATCCGGGCATTGCCTCGTCGCTGGACGATTTGCAGAATATATCCTTGAAGTTGCGGGAAACTGTTTCCAGCATCGGAATCGATCTCGCCGATCTGCGTGGCTATCATTACCACAGTGGTATGGTGTTCGCCGCATATCATGCGGGCAGCCATGACGCGATCGCGCTGGGCGGTCGCTATGACGACCTGGGCAGGAGCTTCGGGCGAGCGCGTGCCGCAACCGGATTCAGCATGGATCTTCGCCAGCTGTACCCACTGTTGCTGCCGCAGGAAGCAAGGCTGGGCATTTGCGCACCGCATGCAGACGATGTTTTATTGCGTGAAAAGATCGCACAATTGCGCGCAGCAGGCGAGATCGTGGTGGTTGACCTTCTGGGGGAATCGCGGCTGCGCGGAGAATTGCAATGTGACCGCGAACTGGCTTTGCGCGACGGCACATGGAAGGTTGTTGCGCTTTGATTTTGTAAATATGGAAGAATATTGATGGCTAACAACGTTGTTGTAATCGGAACCCAGTGGGGTGATGAGGGCAAGGGCAAGATCGTCGACTGGTTGACGGATCACGCGCAGGGTGTGGTGCGCTTCCAGGGGGGGCATAATGCCGGCCATACGCTGGTGATTGCCGGAAACAAAACCGTGCTTCACCTGATTCCTTCGGGTATTTTGCGCGATCACGTGATGTGCTATATCGGCAACGGCGTAGTGCTTTCTCCTGCAGCACTACTCAAGGAGATGGATGAAATTCAGCAGGCCGGAATCGATGTCTATAACCGGTTGAAAATTTCCGAGGCCTGTCCGTTGATATTGCCCTATCACGAAGCCATCGACAAGGCCCGTGAATTGGCAAAAGGCGATGCGAAGATAGGCACCACCGGGCGAGGAATCGGCCCGGCATACGAGGACAAGGTGGCACGCCGCGCGATTCGGTTGCAGGACATATTCTTCCGCGAACGCTTTGCCGCCAAACTGGGCGAAGTGCTGGACTACCATAACTTCGTACTGAAGAATTATTTCAGCGCCGATATCGTCGATTTCCAGAAAGTGCTTGACGACACGCTGGCGCTGGCGGAACGCATCAAGCCTCTGGTGATGGACGTGCCGCGCGCGTTGTATGAAGCCAACCAGTCCGGGCAGAGTTTGCTGTTCGAAGGTGCGCAAGGGGCATTGCTGGATATCGACCACGGCACTTATCCGTTCGTCACCTCAAGCAACTGCATTGCCGGGGCGGCATGCGCCGGTGCGGGCGTTGGCCCGCAAATGCTGCACTATGTTCTGGGCATCACCAAGGCTTATACAACGCGTGTCGGTTCCGGCCCGTTTCCGACCGAGTTGTATGATGCGATAGAGAAGCGCGATCCGATCGGAGAGGGCCTGGCGAAACGCGGACATGAATTCGGTTCCACCACCGGGCGTGCACGCCGCTGCGGCTGGTTTGATGCAGCCGCATTGAAACGGTCGATCCAGATCAACGGCGTGTCGGGATTGTGCGTCACCAAACTTGACGTTATGGATGGCATGGAGACCGTGCGTCTTGCGGTGGGCTACCGCATCAACGGCGTGGAGAGCGACATTCTGCCTGCAGGCGCAGATGCGTTGACGGATTGCCAGGCGGTCTACGAGGAGATGCCCGGTTGGCGTGAAAGCACGCTGGGTGCGCAGAATTATGAAGATCTGCCCGAGGCTGCGCGCAACTATCTGGAGCGGATCGCCGAAGTCTGCGGCGTGCCGGTCGACATGGTATCGACCGGCCCGGACCGGGATGAGACGATCGTATTGCGACATCCATTTGAGTAGCCCGGCCGCCCGGACCGGGTATTGATGCCATGGCTGGAATCGCGATTATGATCATCCTTGTGGCGATGGCCGGCAGCTGGATGCTACGCGGGTTGCTCCTCAAATTGCTCCGTGAAAGGCATCCCGAAGAATTTGCCGATCTCGGATTTCCATCCAACCGGCAGCTTGCTTCCTTCTACCCCCAGTATCGCGAAATGCAGATCAGGTTCTGGAAGTATCTGTGGGGCGGCAAGATATTCCGGATCAACGACAAACTCATTTCAGGCCTGGCCCGGGCTGCCTTGATCGCGGATACTGCACTGGCGGTCGGCGCATTGCTGCTGCTTTGGGCTGCCGGACATTCAAAATGATGCCCAAATGCCTGGAGAATGAAGTCGGCTCTGCCGTTGGTGTAGAATCACGCGCAGTCTGGAATTGCCCGAATTTCGACAGTCGCGCTGCATCGGAAGGCCTTCGTGCCCTGGGGCAAAATGCACAGGGGTTTCACTTGTTCAGGGCACGAAAAGAAAATGGCCCGCTTGCGCGAGCCATGTCATTATTTTGGTGCCCAGAAGAGGACTCGAACCTCCACACCTTGCGGCACACGGACCTGAACCGTGCGCGTCTACCAATTCCGCCATCTGGGCTTTTTGCTGAAGGCGCGCAATTTAATTGTTAAAGGATACATTGTCAATGAAAAATAAAAAGAATATTCGCCTCCAGGATCCATTTCTGGAGCGAGAACGCGAAAAATACGAACTGCCGCTGCCCAGCCGCGAATTCATCCTGCAGATACTGACCGAGCAGGGCGCGCCCGTGTCAGATATGGAGCTGCTGGATATGCTGAATATCGAGAACGAGGAAGAGGATCTTTTTTCACGCCGTTTGCGCGCGATGGAGCGCGACGGCCAGATCATGCGCAATCGCAAGCGCGCAATCTGCGTGGTGGACAAGCTCGACCTGGTCAAGGGCAAGGTCCAGGGCCATCCGGATGGATTCGGTTTTTTGATACCTGAAGACGGCAGTCCAGACATGTTTCTCAGCGAGAAGGAAATGCATCAGGTGCTGCACGGCGATGTGGTGATGGTGCGGCAATCCGGTGTGGACCGGCGCGGCCGTCCCGAGGCGAAGATCGTAGAGGTGCTGGAACGCGCTAATAATAAAGTGGTTGGGCGTTTGTATGAAGAACACGGCATCAACTTCGTGGTAGCGGAAAACCGCCGCATTACACAGGACATTCTGATTGCACCGGGCGAATCGGGCGGCGCCAGGGTGGGACAGGTGGTGATGCTGGAAATCATGCAGCAACCCGACAAACATGCTCAGCCGATAGGCCGCATCGTCGAGGTGCTTGGCAACTATGCAGATCCCGGCATGGAGATCGAAATCGCGTTGCGCAAACATGACCTGCCGTATGAATTTCCCAAGGATGCCGAAAGGCAGGCCAGGGCAATCTCCCCGGTTGTTTCTGCGCAGGATTGGACGGGCCGAGAAGACATCCGCAACCTTCCGCTGGTAACCATAGACGGCGAGACTGCGCGTGATTTCGACGATGCGGTGTATTGTGCGCCGGAAAAGGGCGGCTACAGGCTGGTCGTGGCGATCGCCGATGTCAGTCACTATGTGCAGACTGGCGACGCGCTCGATCGCGAGGCGATTCTGCGTGGCAACTCGGTATATTTTCCTCGCCGTGTGATCCCGATGCTGCCTGAAGAATTGTCCAACGGCCTGTGCTCCCTGAATCCCCATGTGGACCGCCTTTGCATGGTGTGCGACATGCATATCAGCAGCAGCGGCGTAATCGAAAAATATCGCTTCTACCCGTCGGTGATGCATTCGCAGGCGAGATTGACCTACAATCAGGTTGCCGAGATGCTGGCCGAACCGGATGGCGAACTTGCCAGTAGCAACGCTACCATCATGCCGCATCTTGAACATCTCTACCATCTGTTCAAGAAACTGTTGCAAGCTCGTGCCAAGCGCGGCGCAATCGACTTCGAGACGGTCGAGACGCAAATGATCTTTACTGACGACGGAAAGATCGAAAAGATCGTGCCGGTGGTGCGCAATGACGCGCACAAGCTGATCGAAGAATGCATGCTGGCGGCCAACGTCAGTGCGGCAAGCTTCCTGCAAGAACATGGACACACCGTGCTGTACCGGATACACCAGGGGCCGACACCGGAAAAACTGGAAGCATTGCGTGAGTTCATGAAAGAATTCGGCCTGCAATTGACCGGCGAGGGCGAACCGCAGGCAGCCGATTATTCCAAGCTGCTGAAGCGCATCAAGGGCCGCCCCGATCACGGTTTGCTGCAAACCGTGATGCTGCGCTCGTTGCGCCAGGCCAAATACGAGCCGGAGAATATCGGTCACTTTGGCCTGGGCTACGACGCCTATACCCACTTCACCTCGCCGATACGCCGCTACCCGGACCTGCTGGTCCATCGCGCTATCAAGGCAGTGCTGCAGGGCAAGAAATACACTCCCGCGCAGAAGTGGGCCGAGCTGGGGGCGCATTGCTCGATGACCGAGCGTCGTGCCGACGATGCGACGCGCGATGTCGAAGCCTGGCTGAAATGCTTCTACATGCGCGACCATCTCGGCAGCGTGTTCACAGGTACGGTATCGTCGGTCACCAGTTTCGGCTTGTTCATATCGCTGGATGATCTTTATGTTGAGGGCCTGGTGCACATCTCCGAACTCGGCAAGGATTATTTCCAGTTTGATGCTGCCAAACATCAAATTCTCGGCGAGCGTACCGGGCAGCGTTATCGCCTTGGCGACCGGGTGCAGGTGCGTGTCGTCAAGGTGGACATGGAAAGTACCAAAATCGATTTTGTATTGCACGAATTGATCGATACGGCGGGAGAAGGTCGATCGACGGGCAAGAAGCCTGCATCCAGAAAGCCTCCCAGGGGCAAGGTAAAAGCAGCGAAGCGCCATGGCTGATTTGCGCCTGATCTACGGTTTTCATGCGGTCACTGCACGCATTCGCCAGAACCCGGATGGTGTACTGGAAGTCTACCTGCAGGCACAGCGCAAGGACCCCCGCATGCGCGATCTGATCAAGCTTGCTGAAACCAGCGGCGTGCGCGTCATACCGATAGAGGCGGCGCGACTCGACGGCATGGCGGGCAGTGCCCGCCACCAGGGAGTGGCGGCCCGGGTCGATGCCGCGCGCCGAGTCAAGCACCTCGAGGATGTGCTGGATACGCTGGAGGAACCGCCATTGCTGCTGGTGCTGGATGGCGTGCAGGATCCGCATAATCTCGGTGCCTGTCTGCGCAGCGCGGACGCGTTCGGTGTGCATGCGGTGATCGCACCGAAGGATCGCGCGGTCGGCATCACTGCAACGGTTGAGAAGGTTGCGTGTGGCGCAGCGGAAACGGTGCCTTACATCACCGTGACCAACCTCGCGCGTACGTTGCGTGATCTGAAGGAGCGGGATATCTGGGTGGTCGGGGCGGACGGTCACGCGGAACAGGATTTAAACAGCTTCAAACATCAACGGGCGCTGGCATGGGTGCTGGGCGCCGAAGGCGAGGGCCTGCGCCGCCTGACCCGCGAAACCTGCGACGAACTGGTCCGCATCCCGATGCTGGGCAGCGTGGAAAGTTTGAACGTCTCGGTGAGCGCCGGCATATGCCTGTTCGAGGCAAGGCGGCAGCGGAAGGGTGGCGGTTAAACCGCCGGGCACCCACCGGCGTACCCCTTGCGGGTGCAGCGGAAGGGTGGCGGCTAAGCCGATAGTCAAGCACCGGAATCTTCTTCGGGCGTAGAATATCACCTGCATTTGGTCTTTCATTCCGAGTACCACCCTGCCAGTTGTCGGATAACCTCAGGAGGCAGCCATGATATTTCGTGATCGGGAAGATGCCGCTAACCGGCTGGTGGAAGCACTGGCTCAATATCGCGGCCAGAATCCGCTGGTGCTGGCCATTCCGCGCGGTGCGGTGCCAATGGCAAAAATAATCGCCGCCGAACTGAACGGTGAACTGGATGTTGTTCTGGTGCGCAAACTGCGCGCGCCGGGCAATCCTGAATTCGCAATCGGTTCGGTCGACGAGACCGGCTGGACCTATCTCGGCGACTATGCCGGGCGGGTTGGCGGCAGCGCTGAATATATCGAAGCCGAGAAGGAAGCTCAGCTCAAGGTGATGCGAGAGCGGCGCGCCAGCTATACACCGATCCGCACCGCGCACGACCCGTCGGGACGTATCGTTATCGTGGTGGATGACGGGCTGGCCACAGGTTCCACGATGATCGCAGCATTGCACTCGCTGCGTGCCAAATCCCCAAAAAAACTGATCTGCGCAGTGCCGGTGGCTCCTCAGGATACCCTGGCAAAGGTTGAACCCTACGCCGATGAAGTGGTTTGCCTGAGCGCACCGGCGGTGTTCTATGCGGTGGGTCAGTTTTACCAGTCTTTCGATCAGGTCAGTGATGAAGAAGTGAAAAAGTTGCTGGCCGCAACTGCATAGGCTGCAACGTTACAGATAACGGGTGAACCAGTCTGCCGCTATTCCAGCCGCCTGTTGCAGGGTGCCGGATTCCTCGAACAAATGTGTAGCTCCGGGAACCAGCTTGAGTTGCTTTTCGCAGTTCAGCAACATGGCAGCCTGCTGGTTCAGTTCGATCACACCGTAGTCAGCACCGCCGACAATGAGCAGGGTTGGTGCTGTTACCCGGCGCAGAGCCGTTGCGCCGGCGAGATCGGGTCGTCCGCCGCGCGAAACCACGGCCGAGATGGCATCCCCCATTTCGGCCGCTGCCTGTAGCGCTGCAGCTGCCCCGGTGCTGGCACCGAAATAGCCAACAGCCGTTTTATTGGTTTCCGGATTGATCTGCACCCATTTTGTTGCCGCAATCAGGCGTGTAGTCAGCAGCGCAATGTCGAAACGTGTCTCGTAAACCTGATCCTCTTCTTGAGTCAGCAGATCGAACAACAGCGTGCCGATCCCGCGTTGCTGCAGCACTTCGGCAACATAGGAGTTGCGCGGACTAAAGCGGCTGCTGCCGCTTCCATGGGCGAACAGTACGACGCCCTTTGTGGCTGGCGGCAGGGTGAGTTCGCCTTCGAGTTCGACGAGCCCTGCGGGGATATGTACGATGCCCATGGTGAGCCTCCCGTCAAGCAGCTTATAAGTTCCTGATCGTATATTACAGCCCGGCTATCAATGCCGTCGCCGGATGAAGTCGCCTTCGACGATACAAAGAATAACGCAAAAACAAGATTACAGCATGCCAAAGTCTTTGTATTCAGGGAATGATGTATAATTTTCTCAGAAATTTTGCCATGTGCAACAATGGCTTTAGTTACTTTCATCCATGCTGGTGTATTCGCCCGTTTTCTGGAAAGTCAGCCATGTTTACCCTGTTTGTACTCATGCGCGTTGCATAGCCGGATCACAGCTTGGCTTCAGCAGAATGATGCCTGGCCCGAAAACCGGATCGATGAGGCCGCTCACGTTGCTACACAACCGACTTGTTACTTCTTAAAGAAGCCGATCCTATGCCCTTAAATTTCAAATCATACGATACAGAAAACTTCTACGACGAGCTGATCGATTCATCCGGCGTCCCGCGTCCCGGTGCCAGAATACTTGTCGAGCGCATCGAGTCTTTGCCGGACGGCGACATCATTGCGCGCCAGAAGGCAGCCGAGGCCGCGATGTACAACATGGGCATTACCTTCACGGTCTATGGCAGCGAAGAGGGTACCGAGAAGATATGGCCGTTCGACATCGTTCCGCGCATTGTGCAGGCGCGCGACTGGGAATACATCGAACGCGGCCTGAAGCAGCGCATTCACGCGCTGAACCTGTTCCTGGACGATATCTACCATGAACAGAAAATCCTGAAGGACAAGGCCATACCCGCGGACATCATCCTTTCGGCCAGTTCATTCCGGCCCCAGTGCGTCGGTCTCGATGTGCCGAACGGTATCTGGTGCCACATTACCGGCACCGATCTGGTCCGGGACAGCGATGGCCAGATATACGTGCTGGAAGACAATCTGCGTTGTCCATCCGGCGTTTCCTACGTGCTGGAAAACAGGCAGGTGCTGAAACGGACATTACCGCTGGCTTTCGAAGCTTCCCGGGTACGAGCCGTGGACGATTATCCCGCGCGACTTCTTGAAACACTCCAGTACCTGGCGCCGGATCACTTGTCTTCACCCACCGTCGTGGTGCTGACACCCGGCATGTATAACTCCGCCTATTTCGAACACTCGTTTCTAGCACAGCAGATGGGCGTGGAATTGGTGGAAGGCAGCGATCTGGTGGTGATGGACGGTTTCGTCCATATGCGCACCACGCGCGGATTTCAGCGAGTCGATGTAATCTATCGCAGGATCGATGACGACTTCATCGATCCCTTGGCTTTCCGTGCCGATTCCGTGCTCGGCGTGCCGGGCTTGATGGACGTATACCGCAATGGCCGGGTCGCGCTTGCCAATGCGCCCGGTACCGGCATTGCGGATGACAAGGCGGTCTATTCCTACCTGCCCCAGATCGTCAAGTATTACCTGGGTGAAGACATGATCCTGCCCAACGTTCCTACTTATATCTGCGCTGATAAAAAGGATCGTGACTATGTACTGGCCAACCTGGACAAGCTGGTCGTCAAGGCCACCAACGAATCCGGCGGTTACGGCATGCTGGTGGGACCGCATTCCACAAAAGCGCAGCAGGCTGAATTCGCCGAGCTTATCCGCAAGAGTCCGCGCAACTACATAGCCCAGCCGACCCTGTCGCTTTCCCGTGCACCGGTCCTGGTGGATGATCATTTCGAGGGCAGACATATCGATCTGCGTCCCTACATACTTTATGGCAGGGACATATATGTGCTACCCGGGGGGCTGACCCGCGTCGCTTTGAAGAAAGGCTCGCTGGTTGTCAATTCATCCCAGGGTGGCGGCAGCAAGGACACCTGGGTGCTGAGCTGATGAAGACACGGATAATGAACGAGACATGGAGTAAATCAAAATGCTGAGCCGCGTCGCCAATTCAATTTACTGGATGAGCCGCTATCTGGAACGGGCGGAAAACGTTGCGCGGTTTATCGATGTTAATCTCAACCTCACGCTGGATATGCAGGGTCAATTGGACGAGCAGTGGGCGCCGCTGGTGAACACAACGGGTGATTTTGAACAGTTTGCCAAGCGTTATCCATCTCCTACCCGTGAAAACGTCATGCACTTTCTTACTTTTGACAGGGAAAATCCGAATTCGATCCTGAGTTGCGTGCGCCATGCGCGTGAAAATGCACGTTCGGTGCGCGAGATCATTTCTTCGGAAATGTGGGAGCAGGCCAACCGGTTCTACCTGCTGGTCAAGGATGCGTCCAGAGACAAATTCCTGCTGGAGAATCCGCATGAATTCTATTCCTCGGTAAAAATGTCAAGCCACTTGTTCGACGGTATCACCGAAGCCACCATGTCGCATGGAGAAGCCTGGCATTTCCTGCAAATGGGCGAACTGCTGGAGCGTGCAGACAAAACATCACGCATTCTGGATGTAAAGTATTTTATCCTGTTGCCTGAAGCCCAGACCATCGGTACGGCCATCGACAACATCCAGTGGGCGGCGCTATTGAAATCCGCTAGCGCGCTGGAGATGTATCGCAAACACTTCAAGCAGATCGATCCTTTCAAGGTGGCCGATTTTCTGATCCTAAACCGCGACTTTCCTCGTTCGGTGCTCTCCTGCCTGGATCGCGCCACACTATCTCTGCATGCGATTACCGGTTCTTCGGAGGACGCCTTCAGCAACAAGGCAGAACAGGGATTGGGCAGGCTGCTTGGGGAATTGAATTACACGCAAATAGAGGAGATTATTCACGAAGGTTTGCATGAATTCCTTGATAAGCTTCAAGACAGGCTGAATTGGATAGATGATGCAATCTACGAATCCTTTTTCACGCTGCGTCCCTTGACCGGGAAAAGCAGCCATCTCACCCCGGATCAATAAATCATCATGACATTCTGCGCGGCAATCAAGATTCAGGACGGACTTATCGGAGTCTCAGATACTCGCATCACATCAGGTTCGGTTCGCACCACTGCGCGCAAGGTGACCATACATCAGCATGGCAAGCACTCCATGTTCCTGATGACTTCGGGATTGCGTTCGGTGCGAGACAAGGCGCTGACTTATTTCGAAGAGGTGGTGGAAGAAAAGGACACCTATTTCGACAAACTGTACAAGGCGGTGAATTCGTTTGCGGAACAGGTGCGCCGCGTGGCCGAAGAAGACCGGGAAGCTCTCAGGAAAAGCGGGCTGGATTTCAACCTGTACTCGATCGTCGGCGGACAACTGGAAAAGGACAAGGAACACAAACTCTACATGCTTTACCCGGAAGGCAACTGGGTGGAAGTGCCTCCAGGATCGCCTTACTTCCTGATCGGCGAATCGAGTTACGGAAAGCCGATCATTGACCGGGTACTGCGCTACGAATCTTCGATGGAAGTTGCGCTCAAGGTGGCCTACCTTGCATTCGATTCGACCCGAATCAGTGCGGTCGATGTTGATTTCCCGATCGATGTGGTGCTGTACAGGCGCGACTCATACGAAATTGCCCAGCATCGCTTCCAGCGCGAGGATCTCCAGCATTTGCCTGAATGGTGGCAGGATCGTCTGCGCAGGTCGGTAGAGGACATGCCGTCCGAATGGGTCAACGAAGCGATTGCGAAGCTGACGCCGCAAAAATAATACCGATCCACCGAATTTCCGCGGTATGTCTTCGTTCCTGCAGTTCGTACGCTGGAATCAGCTGCCCGACATCATGATCGGAATGCGCTGGCGACCGAATGGCTTGTTGAACTTTTCGAAATGCCCGGCCAGTGCGGTTCCGCAATGGGGGCAGTTGCCCTGTTCGTCGAGTGCATAGTCGCGTATCTCGTGCCAGTCACGCACAATCAGCGCCTGCTTGCAGGACGGGCATTGCGTGGTGCCTCCGCCCAGGTCGTGCACGTTGCCGGTATAGACATGCTGCAATCCGGCCGAGCGGGCGATCTGCCTTGCCTCGCCCAGTGTCTCCGCCGGTGTTGCAGGGATACCGGTCATCTTGTAGTCCGGATGAAATGCGGTGAAGTGCAGCGGAACTTCGGTGCCGAGTTCCTTTGCGATCCATTCACTCATCCTGCCGATCTCGTGGGCTGAGTCGTTCAGGCCGGGGATCAGCAGCGTGGTAATCTCCACCCATACGCCGGTCTCCTGGCGCAGGTATTTCAGCGTGTCCAGCACCGGTTGCAGGTGCGAGCCGGTCTGCTTGACGTAGAACTCGTCGGTAAACGCTTTCAGGTCGACATTGGCAGCATCCATCTTCGCATAGAAATCGCGGCGCGGCTGGTCGTGCATATAACCCGCGGTGACGGCCACGGCCTTTATGCCGCGTTCATGGCAGGCATCGGCAACGTCCATCGCATATTCGGCAAAGATCACCGGGTCGTTGTAGGTGAACGCGACGCTCTTGCAGCCGAGTTGTTCTGCGGTGCGCGCAATCGCTTCAGGTGTGGCCTGGTCGGCAAGCTTGTCGAAACTGCGCGATTTCGAGATGTCCCAGTTCTGGCAGAATTTGCAGGCAAGGTTGCAGCCGGCGGTGCCGAACGACAGGATGCTGCTGCCGGGGTAGAAATGGTTGAGCGGTTTCTTCTCGATCGGGTCGACGCAGAAACCCGAGGAGCGGCCGTAAGTGGTCAGCACCATTGCATCGCCGACACGCCCGCGCACGAAACATGCCCCGCGCTGCCCTTCGTTCAATTTGCAGTCGCGCGGGCACAGGTCGCACTGGATGCGCCCGTCATCCAGTTTGTGCCAGTATTTGGCGGGATACTGTTCGACTATGCTGATCGGCTCATCCATGGCGGTATTCCTGCGGTTGCCCGGACAATTGCACTTCGGCCTCGCTCCATTTGGTCACAGTGTAGCGCGACAATTTTATGCCCTCCGCCCAGAAGTCATCGGGCAGACCGGCCTTGCGCCTGAGCATCGCGAGAAAGTCGCGCGGCCGGGCGAGGTTTTCCCAGACTTGCGGCAGGAAGGTGCTGCGATACCTGCCATATTCAAAAATGATGCCGTCCACGCCTGGCCGCATTTGTGCCAGTGCATCGGCTTCGCCGCGCACCTGCATTTCCTGCGATTCGGAGAGCAGTGAGACTTCGACGGTGGTGACGTCGAGCTCTTCAACGGTCAGCGGCGTGAAACGCGGGTCGCGCAGCGCGGCGGACACTGCGTTGCTTTTGAGGTCGGCGAGCAATGGTCGATGTGCCTGCAGTGTGCCGATGCAGCCGCGCAACTCGCCGAATTGCGTCAGCGTGACGAAACATGCGCCATGCTCGGCCAGCCAAGGCGCGGTTTCATCCGCCGCACAGGGCACATTCAGCACGCGCGAGATTTCAGCTCGTGCGATGGGCAACAGAATGTTTCCTCTTTCGCTGTTCATAGCTGCTCCCCCTCATCGGTAAAGGCGAACGATGCATAGCCGACAACCTGGTCGCGGTTGCCGGCCGTGTCGCCGGAATTGCGCAGGTCAAGCAGATGCGGAGCCAGATGGTGCTGCTTTGCTGCGATGATCAGACCGCTGACCGGTGTGCCACCGCAGGCGTGATCGTGCGCGATGGGTTGGTGCATTTTCAGGATGGACTGTGCGGTTTCATTATCCACACGTTGTGCATCGCGGTATGGCAGATAGTGCGACAGGTCTGAACTGATCACGATCAGTGTTTCTTCACCGCCCCATACCGCCTCCAGCACTTCTGCAACCTCTTCTGCAGTGGCCATGCCGACCGCAAGCGGCAGCAGCACGAAATCGGGCAACACACTTTGCAGGAATGGCAATTGCACTTCCAGAGAATGTTCCAGTGCATGCGCCTCGGCGCTTACGGAAACCTGCGGCAGACGCGAAACCGTGGCTGCTGCTGATGCGTCCAGCATGATCCTGCCCAGCGGCGTTTCGAATGCATCCGCACCCGGCAACGCCAGTCCGCGTACTGCGACCCGATGGGTCGGTCCGAGCAATACAACACGCCGGATTTGTGCCGCATAAGGGCGCAGGGTGGCATACGCGGTCGCGGCGATTGCGCCCGAATAGATGTAACCGGCATGCGGCACGATCAGCGCTTTCGGCGCCAGATCGAACTGGCGCGCACGAGCAAGCAACTGTTGCACCTCCTCTGCCAGTCGACGGTTATCGGCTGGGTAGAACATCCCAGCAACAGCTGCGGGACGGACTGATGACATAACGACCTCCATAATTATCTTTGATGCTATATGAGGGCGGTTCCGGGAGTATCAAGAACGCAAACATGAAATTCCGTCCCAGGCAGGCATGGAGTCAAAGCGGATTACAGCTCAACTGCCTTTTGCCGGCATTAACAACCCGGGCCGATGGATCTCCAAGCTGACGGTTCCGTACGCAACGGTTGCCAGCATCGGTGCTGTGTTGTTCTGACCGGGAAGATCAAGTTCGGTAACGCGGAAACCTCGCTGGGTTAGGGAAGAATGGCTGTTCGGCCCAGGCTAATGGAAGTCCGAATAGCGGGCATACTGGTTTCTTCGGATTTGTAGCGTATGAGAAAAATCAGGAAATACCAAGGATGGCTAGTAGCTATCGTTGAGCAGTTTGACGATCTCTTTATGTTTGTTTTTTGAAGCAATGGCCATAGGCGTTTTACCATCCAGAGATTCCGATTTAGGGTAGGCACCTTTGGCAAGCAGCAGCTTGACCACCTCGATATGCCCGTTGGCGGCTGCCTTGTGCAGCGGCGTCCAGCCGTCGTTACTGGCGAGATCGACATTGGCGCCAGCGGCAATCAGTTGCGCGGCGGCAAGCAGGTGGCCGCGCGTCGCGGCTTGTAACAGGGGTGTGAGGCCATGAGTGCTGGTCGCGTTTACACTGGCACGCTTTTCGACCAACAGCTTCACGACACTGGTATAACCCTTGAATGCGGCCCAGTGCATCGGGCCATAACCGGAATTATCCTTCGCGTTGACGTCGGCACCGCTGCGGATGAGGAGCAATGCAACTTCTTCCCGGCCATTGAAGGTAGAGATCATCAGTGGTGTCCAGCCATGCTCGTCGCGGGTGTTGATGTCCACGCCGCTTCCCAGGAACAGCAAGACAGCCTTGCGGTCTCCCTTTTCGGCCGACTGTGTGAAGCCTCTTGGGGAAAAGGCGTAGCCTTGTTGCTCTATCTCGGTTTTCCTTGAATCCTCCACATCGTCCCATGGATTGCCGCTGCCGCCTGTCGCAGTCTTCTGCCTTTTTTCGCGTATCCTGGTACGCGCCATGCTCAAAGCGAAGATTTCGGAAGCGACCTCTTTGGGGAATCCTTGCCGGTTGCCATTGCGGTTGTCGATCATCAGTTCAGCAAAATAATCATCGATTTGTATGGAATCCCAGAGTTCGACAATACGGGTCAATATGCGGCCATACTGTTCTTCCAGATTCAAAGGGTAGAGTTCTTCGTAGCCATCCAGCAAGTGTAAAAGTTTTTCGTTCATTGAATTTGGTCGGCAGATTTATCCCAGCAAATTCTTGACGTGATCGCGTTCCTCGATCAGTTCCCGGTAGCTTTCTTCCATGTGCCTGTGACCGAGCGAACTGATGGACAGACCCTGGACGATTTTGTAATGCCCGTTTTTGCAGGTGACCGGGAAGCCGTAGACCACACCCTCGGGTATGCCGTAGCTGCCATCGGACGGCACGCTCATCGTGACCCAGTCGTTGTGGTGCGAGCTGAGCATCCAGTCGTGCATGTGCGAGATTGCCGAGTTTGCCGCACTGGCTGCACTGGAAAGCCCGCGCGCTTCGATCACCGCAGCGCCCCGCTTTTGCACGGTCGGGATGAATTCGCTCTCTACCCAGTCCTGATCCGGAAGCAACTCGCGAACCAGACGACCGCGGATCTCCGCATGATCGAGATCGGGGTATTGCGTGCCTGAGTGGTTGCCCCACACGATCATCTTCTTGATGTCGCGTATCGGCTGGAACAGCTTCAGGCCGACCTGCGCGATTGCGCGGTTGTGATCGAGGCGCATCATTGCGGTGAAGTTTCGCGGGTCGAGGTCTGGGGCATTCTTCATCGCAATCAGCGCATTGGTATTGGCGGGATTGCCGACCACCAGCACCTTGACGTGGCGCGCGGCATGTTCGTTGAGGAGCTTTCCCTGCGCGGAGAAGATCGCGCCGTTGGCTTCGATCAGGTCCTTGCGTTCCATGCCCTTGCTGCGCGGACGGGCGCCGATCAGAAGCGCAATTTCGGTATCCCTGAATGCGACCTTGGGATCTTCGGTGATGATGATTTGCTGCAGCAGCGGAAAGGCGCAATCTTCCAGTTCCATCATCACGCCGCGCAGCATGGGCTGAGCCTGCGGCAAGTCCAGCAATTGCAGGATGATGGGCTGCTCCGGTCCGAGCATATCGCCATTTGCGATCCGGAAAAGTGTCGCATAGCCGATCTGGCCTGCTGCGCCGGTGATGGTGATACGAACGGGTGCTTTCATGGCCTGCCTCCTGTAATTATTTTGCACATCATAAATCTTTTGGCAGTCTTTCGCACACTGCGGTTATAAAGTTGCGGTTGCGAGATATATACTGCAGATCTTCTATGCGCAGCGCCGTCCAGATTCGCGCCACACCCCAAAGTACCGGAAGCATCGAATCAGGCCGGCGCATTGCCAGATCACATTTTTTGGAGACGAGTCTTTGAGCAGGGCAATTATTCAATTATGTCGGCCATTTAACCGATTATAATAGGCTGTGAATCTCTGACAGGATTTCCGCATGAATATTGTGGAGGCAGCATGGCAATGAAGCACAGGGAATGGGTTAAGGCAGCGATCGTTCTGGCCGCATTGTTCCTGTCCGGTTGTTCCAGCGGCGAAAAAATAACCTGGGTATACCCGGTAAAGGAAAATCCCGGTGCCTGGAACGACAGCGATTCTCGACAGATAGCCGACGAAATGATCCACGATTCGCTCGCTACTGGCTGGACCGAGCGTTACGGTCTGTCCTTGAGGAAAGTCCCGGTCGTCGTGATCGGCAATATCCATAATTTTTCGCATGAACATATCAACACCAATCGCTTCGTTTATGACCTCGAGCGTTCACTGGTCAATTCCGGGCGTGTCAATGTGGTTGCATCTCTGGGAGATCAGAGTGATCGGCAGGCAGGCAAGGACAGCAAATCTGCCGAGGCAGCCCGGGATGAAATGGGCAGCGATGCAGGTGCGGACTTCAAGTTGATCGGTTCGATCAATGCACGCGTCGATGCGTCGCACAGCGTGCCGGTTCGTTACTATCAGGTCGAGCTCACATTGCTCAGACTAGCGGATAACCGGGTAGTCTGGACAGGCGAGAAAAAAATCAGAAAGGAAATCGGGCCGGACAAGTCGCACTAGCACGGTTCGATAATTTCCTGTCCCATTTTTGCCGTGGTCCTGCGACGCGCTGAGTACGCGCTGCGCTACTCGTTATCCAGATTGTAATTAGGTCGCGGCGGTTTGCCGTCGTAGATCTGGCTCTTGCGGCGCAGCAGGTAACCTTCCCGGATGAACTGGTAGGGATCGATCATCGCTTCTTCCAGTACGCTTTCCTGATTGAGGAATGCAGCACGGTGGCTGAGACCCCTGAGCATGTAGGACTGGTTGCGCGCGCGCATGTTGCTCATTTGATATAGCGGGCTGGCAAATCCATCGCCGTATAGTCCTACAGTGTCGCGCAGCGTGCTCGGTCCCAGTATCGGCAAAACCAGGTATGGGCCGTTCCCGACACCCCATTTCCCCAGAGTCAGACCGAAATCCTGCTCGTGTTTCATCAGACTGCCCTGTGATGCAACGTCTATCAGGCCGAAAACGCCCAGCGTGGAATTGACCACGAAGCGCATCCCGTCGGAAAACCCCTGCTTCAGCTTGAATTGCAGCAAATCGTTGGCTGTGACATCGATATCGTCAAGATTCGAAAAGAAATTGGATATCATCGTTTTGAGCACAGAGGGCATTGCCGTCTGATAGCCGCGTGCAACAGGCTTGATTACCGCCTTGTCCAGCGTGTCGTTGAATTTGTAGATGCCACGGTTGATCGGCTCGAGCGGGTCTGCCGGATTGGTCTGCCGGTTCGATGCGCAGCCGGTCATGACAACGGCAGCAATGACGAAGACGGATCGAGTGATTTTCATTTGAATTTGCCGTACTGGATGGAATGGGATTATACGGGTGACCGGACAGTCGGTGTTATGGCGTTTTTGTCGGCGCAGGTGATGAAAGTTCTCCCATATGAAAGCTGAATTTTCCGCTACTGCTTTCGGCGAAGTAATGTTCCAGGCTGAAACGCACCGCGCGAAACGCAATTCGATCCCAGGGAATTTCGGCCTTGTCGAGCAGCTTCACTTCCAGGCTTTCCTGGCCCGGGCAGAAATCCAGGTCCAGCAGTCTGGCTCGAAACAGGATGTGAACCTGGTTGATATGGGGCAGGCTGTACATCGAATACAGGTCGCTGATCGCAATGCGCGCATTGGCTTCTTCCAGCGTTTCGCGGGTGGCTGCCTCGGCGATGGTTTCGCCGTTTTCCATGAAGCCGGCAGGAAGCGTCCACAGGCCGTGGCGTGGTTCGATGGCGCGACGGCACATCAGTACTTTACCCTGCCATTCCGCAAGGGCACCAACGATCAATTTCGGATTCTGGTAATGCACTTCGCCGCAGCTGGTGCAAACATGACGCATGCGGTTGTCGTCCGGCGGGATGCGCAGTTCAACAGGAGCGCCGCACAAGCTGCAATATTTCATCGTAAAACCGCCGAGAAATGTGAGTTACCGTGAACGGTCATTGAGCTTGCCCGGCGTCACGGCAGCCCGGGGGAAATTCATGCTCAACACCCGCTGCGCATCATCGCGCAACTTGTTCAGGCCGAGGATGCCATAGCCCTTGACCAGCACCTGCAGCGCGTCTTCTACCGACGGAGAGTCCGGATATTCGGTCAGCACTTCCTTGGCGCGGTTGACTGCGGCAACGTCGGCTCCCCTGCGAAGGTAGTATTTCGCGACATGAATTTCGTACTTCGCCAGCGAGTCGAGCAAATACTGCATGCGCAACCTCGCATCCGGCGCGTATTTGCTGGACGGGAAACGCGTCACCAGATCCTTGAAGGCATCAAACGAATCGTGTTCCGATTGGGGATCGCGCTCGGAGGGATCTTCCCCGACGGTGAGGCTCAAGTTACCGATACCGGGATTGAAGTTTGCCAGCCCTTTCACATAGTATGCGTAATCGACATGCGGATTGTTCGGGTACTGCTTGATGAAGGTGTCGGCTGCGGATATTGCCGATTCGGGCTCGTCCTGCCGGTAATAGGCATAGGCCAGATCGAGCTGTGCCTGTTGCGCGTAACGGCCGTAGGGATACCGGGATTGCAGTGATTCGAGCTTTTTGATTGCCGACTCGAAGTCGTTCTTGTCGAGTTTCTGCCTGGCTTCCTGGTACATTGAGTCGGCAGTAGTCGTTTTATCCGAATCCTGGGCAGCGGGCTTGGAGCCGAACATGCTGCAGGCAGTTAACGTTAATAGCATGAATACGGCTAATATAGGGCGCATGACAAATCCACAGAAAAATATGCGCAATTATACCACCCGCGGGGACACCAGGTTTGCGCGGAATACGGACAAAACCCGTGTGGGCGGGAGTTTACCGGCTGTAGATGAAACGCAACCGGACAGCGACGTGCAGCACCTGACCGTACCTGGTGACTGCGGCGGCCTGCGCCTGGACCTGGCACTTGCCAGACTTTTTCCCGAGTATTCGCGCAGCCGTCTGCAGGAATGGATTGCCGCAAAACAGGTCAGGCTGAACGGCGAATTCGCGACGGCAAAACAGAAAGTCTGGGGGGGCGAATCGCTGGAAGTGCTGCCCCGTTCGCATCCTGCCGACCAGCCTTACCAGGCAGAGAATATCTCGCTGGACATCGTTTACGAGGATGCAGCCTTGCTGGTGATCAACAAGCCGGCCGGTCTGGTTGTGCATCCGGGCAGCGGAAACTGGGAAGGCACATTGCTCAATGCGCTGCTGCATTACGCGCCGCAGTTAGCCGAGGTGCCGCGTGCCGGTATCGTGCACCGGCTTGACAAGAATACCAGCGGCTTGCTGGTTGTGGCCAAGACCATCACGGCACAAACTGCGCTGGTGCGCCAGCTTCAGGCGCGCAGCGTGCAGCGCGAATACCTGGCCCTGGCGTATGGCGAGTTGGCGCGCGCCGGCAAGGTGGATGCGCCGATCGGTCGGCATCGCACCCAGCGCGTCAGGATGGCGGTGGTGGAAGACGGAAAAACCGCGGTTACCCATTACCTGATCGAGGAAAAATTTCCGGGCTGCACGCTGCTGCGCTGTCGTCTGGAAACAGGCCGCACCCACCAGATCCGGGTGCATCTGGCCAGTATCGGCCATCCCCTGGTAGGGGACAGTGTGTATCTGAAGGGCCCTCAAAAGTGCGCGCCGCAATTGCGCGCATTGCTGGTCGGTTTTCCCCGCCAGGCACTGCACGCGACACGGCTGGCACTGGAGCATCCGGTCAGCGGCGACAGAATGGAATGGGAAGTGCCGCTGCCGCAGGACATGCAGGCGCTGCTGCAGAAAATCAGGGCATCCTTGCATGAGTCTGCGTGAACACCTGATCGTTCCTGACTGGCCCGCGCCGGCAACCGTACGATCCCTGCAGACCACCCGTGCCGGCGGCATCAGCAGGGCGCCCTACGACAGTCTCAATCTCGGCGACCATGTCGGCGATGCGCCGCTTGCAGTCGAGCGCAACCGCATGCTGCTCAACGGTCTGCTGCCGAGCGAACCGGTGTGGCTGAACCAGGTGCATGGCACTACAGTCGCGAATGCGGACAGTGCAAGCTGCCTGCCGCAGGCCGATGCCTGTATCGCGCGTCACCGCGCGGCAGTATGCGTGGTAATGACCGCTGACTGCCTGCCCGTGCTGTTGTGCGATACGCAAGGCAGTGTGGTGGGCGTTGCACATGCCGGATGGAAGGGGCTGGCAGCCGGGGTGATCGAGGCCACCGTGAAATCGATGGACGTCGCACCGGAAACCGTCATGGCATGGCTGGGCCCGGCCATCAGTCAGGACGCATTCGAAGTCGGCGACGAGGTGCGCGCGGCATTCGTCGCGGTGCAACCGCAGGCCGCATCTGCATTCGTTGCCGGGCAGGGCGGGAAATGGTTTGCCGACCTGTATACGCTGGCACGCCTGCGCCTTAATGCGCTGGGCATTACCAGGGTTTACGGCGGCGGCAGCTGCACCTTTCGCGAGCGCGAGCAATATTATTCCTATCGCCGAGACGGGGCGACCGGACGCATGGGGACATTCATCTGGCTTGAGTAACCGGGGCGCTGCACCAAACTGATATAATTCGCGCCTTAATCTTTCCGGATACTCCTCGGGCGCGGGGGCCTGAGGACACTTCACCTTCCACTTGCGTCCGACTGAAAACTCACTGAAATGAAAGAAAACTCCATATCCAGAGTCGGTTTCGTGTCGCTCGGGTGTCCAAAAGCGACTGTCGATTCCGAGCATATTCTCAGCCGGCTGCGCGCCGAGGGTTACCTGATTTCAGGCAGCTATCAGGATGCCGACCTGGTGGTCGTGAACACCTGCGGCTTCATCGACAGCGCGGTGGAAGAATCGCTCGATGCGATCGGCGAAGCGCTGGCAGAAAATGGCAAGGTGATCGTCACCGGTTGCCTGGGCGCCAAGGGCGATACGGTTAAACTGGCGCATCCCGCCGTGCTCGCAGTGACCGGCCCGCATGCTGCCGACGAGGTGATGGAGGCCGTGCACCGGCATCTGCCCAAACCGCACGACCCGTTTGCGGACCTGGTGCCGCCGCAGGGAATACGCCTGACCCCTAAACATTTCGCCTACGTGAAAATTTCCGAAGGCTGCAATCACCGCTGCACCTTCTGCATCATTCCCAGCCTGCGCGGGGACCTGGTCAGCCGCCCGGTCGGCGATGTGATGCAGGAAGCGCAGAGCCTGGTCAACGCCGGCGTAAGGGAATTGCTGGTGATCTCGCAGGATACCAGCGCGTACGGCGTGGATGTGAAATACCGCACCGGTTTCTGGGGCGGCAAGCCGCTCAAGAGCAGGATGACCGAACTGGCCGCCGCGATGGGCGATCTGAGAACGCCGGATGGAGAACGTGCATGGGTGCGCCTGCATTACGTGTATCCATATCCTCATGTGGACGAAGTGATTCCGCTGATGGCGCAAGGCAGCATCCTGCCCTATCTGGACATTCCGTTCCAGCATGCAAACCAGCGCATCCTGAAACTGATGAAGCGGCCGGCCAGCAGCGAGAATGTGCTGGCACGCATCAGGCAATGGCGCGAAGTCTGCCCCGACCTGACCCTGCGCAGCACCTTCATCGTCGGTTTCCCGGGCGAGACAGAGGCGGAATTTGCGGAATTGCTTAATTTTCTCGAGGAAGCGCAGCTGGACCGCGTCGGTGCTTTCGCCTATTCACCGGTGGAAGGCGCTGTTGCGAATGCGCTAGCCGGCCATGTGCCGCCCGAATTGCAGCAGGAACGCCTGGAACGGCTGATGCTGCTGCAGCAAGGGATCAGCGAACAGCGCCTGAAGCGAAAGATCGGCACCACGATCAGGGTGCTGGTGGATGAGGTCGACGAAGAGGGCGCGGTTGCACGCAGTTCCGCAGATGCACCCGAGATCGATGGCGTGGTGTTCATCGACAATGGATCGCAGTTGAAAGCGGGCGATTTTGTCGACGTGAAAATCACCGACTCGGACTTGCACGACCTCTGGGCCGAGGCCGTCCGCTAGTTTCCCCGCCCGGCGGCCAGGCTTACCCTTTCGTCGAACTTGCGGCAGCATCGCCCTTGCCGCTGGGATAACCGCTTCCAGAAGGAGGGAAGCCGTCGATGATGTCCATATCGCTCTTGAACTGCTGGCGTTCCTGAGGCGACATGTTCTTGAAGTGTTCGCGCATTTCCTTGCGGCGTACCTCGCGCTGTTCCGGCGACATTTTTTCCCAGTGCTCCTGCATTCTGGCGCGTATCTGTTTGCGTTCTTCTGGCGACATTTTTTCCCAGTGCTCGCGCATTTCCTCGCGTTGTGCTGAATCCGAATCGTGCGTGACAGCAGACTGGTCATCCGCCGGCACCTGAGTGCCGGCTGCCAGCGCATTCAGGCAGAAACCGGAGAACAGCGCGGCCATCAGAACCGGCAGCAGGCCAATTCCTGCCCGCCCGCCCGCCGAACTATTTCTGGCCGATGAAATGGCAGGTCGTTCCCCGGATGCTGAGGCGGACGGCGCTGCTGGAACGTCAGGAAATTTATCCATTTATGAATTTTCCGGTGAATATCAGGCGCCGGTAATTGAATTCTGAGATGGT
>JAJDNO010000043.1 GCA_022340615.1 Gallionella sp.
GGTTGGGGGCCTTGTCGGCGCTGGGTTTGAAATACGCGATGGGCCGCGCGCGGCCGAGTGCCGATCAGGGTGCAAGCAGTTTCACGCCGGTCAGTGGGAACAACGGTGATACGTCCTGGCCTTCGATGCATACCACCGTGATGTGGGCGATGATTACTCCTTAAGCCAAGTCCTATGACGCGACATGGCTGAACGGCATGGCTGCGGTGACCAATGCGGCGCGCGTGATCGGGCGCGATCACTGGTTTTCAGACACCGTGGCCGGCTCGTTGCTGGGCTATGCGATCGGGAATTTCATCTGGCAATCTCATCAGGGCGAGCAGGGCGCCGCGGTGTGGACGATCATGCCGAATCGCGTCGCGGTAAGCTGGCGATTTGATTAGCGGACGAGGGGCAAGGGCAGTCGATTGACAAAGGGGTTGCCGGCGAAATCCGGCGAACAGAAATGAGTGGCATAAGCCATTGCCTGCTCTTGGCGATCCACCTGACTTTGCCGCGTGAATTTATTTATCAATCCTGGTACTTCTACACTTCATACTTCACACAAAGTTAATAATGCAATTAGCTGTATATACCAATAATAAATAGATGAAGATTATTCTGGCAGGACTATTGGGGTTGGTTTCAACGCTGGCCTCAGCGGAACCCTCCGTACCCTACATGCCAAGCTGGCAGGCGCGCAGCCAACTGGAGCGGCTGGTCGATGAAGCGGGGCTGCAGATCACGACCACCGATTGGCCCTTGCCTGCAGCAGCGGTGCAGCGTGCGCTGGATGATCTGCCCGGCGATCTTTCGCCGTCGTTGCTGGAATCAAAACAATATGTCGCCGACGAACTCCGAAAACTGCTGCAAGGGAAAGTCGATGCGCAGCTGCGCAACCGGGCCGAGGCACCGGTGGGATTTGGCGACAACTACACGCCGGGCAGCTCGATCAGGCTGTCGAGTGCCGCCACGGAATTCGGCAATGCGGTGCCGTTCGCCGCGCGGATCGGCATCCGTGTCGAACAGAGTTCGAATTCGCTGCAAACCACCTTCAGTGGATGGAGCAAGGAAGGCCGGGTGCAGGCCAAACTGGACAACACGGCCCTGGTCACCCGTATATCCGGGCTGAATGTCCAGGCTTTTGCACACCGGAACTGGTGGGGGCCGGGGTGGCAATCGAGCCTGATCAATGGCAGCAATGTCCCGCCCTGGATGGGCGTCGGCATACAGCGCAGCGAAGTGACGCCTTCGAAATCGAAGTGGCTGTCGTGGATGGGGCCGTGGACGCTGGAGATGTTCGTCGCTCGCGCACAGGACCCGGTTTTGGTCGCGAATCAGCCCGATGGTTATTATTTCATCGGCCAGCGCCTGACCCTGAAACCGTTGCCCTGGCTGGAAATCGGGCTGACCCGTGATACGCAGACGGGCGGCGCGGGCAGGGCATCCGGCATCAGCGACATTCTGAACCAGGCTTTCACCACCGGCGGCGAGCATTCCTTTACGGGCAGCACCCAGCAGGATTCAAGCAATGGGGTGGCCGGCTATGACGTGCGGTTGAATTGCCCGCGCAGTGTTCGTTGCGCTGCCTACTTTCAATGGATGGGCGAGGATTCCTCGGGACAGAGCCACCTGCCTAATTCATTCATGACGCTGGAAGGCCTGGAGTGGTGGAGTGAGTCGGGTCGCCACAGGGTATTCACTGAATATATGCAAACCTATACGGATAGTTTCCCGTGGAATCCCGCCAAGTACGTGGGCAGCGGTTATCGAAACTGGGCTTACCCGCAGGGCTTTACCAACGGCGCCCGCTGGATCGGTTCCAGCTTTGGCGGCGATGCCCGCATACTCACTCTCGGCTGGCTGGATGCGGAAGCCTCGCGCCTGCTGAAGGTTTACTTCGGCGAAACCAGCACCGCGCTTGGCTCTTATGACCCGAACACCAATGCCACCGGAAACCTGATCGGGCCCCATGGCAGTCTGGTGGGCGTTGCTGCGCAACAGAGTTTTCAATGGAATGCGTGGACGATCACGCCGGAAGTGGACTATACCCATCTGGCGCAGGGCATATCGATCGGGGTGAACAAGACCACCGATGTCCGCGGCGGCGTGACGTTCAGCCGGTCGCTAGGAGACTGATGCGCTGATCAACACATCGGATTGAAGGCGCGGAAGGCTCCGGTTATTCCGCCCGCGATCCGGTGCAGCAGGCGCTCGAATTCATTCACCGGCAATGCCATTCCGAACAGGAATCCCTGGAATGCCATGCATTCATGGTGCTTCAGGAAAGTCAGTTGTGCCTGCGTTTCGACGCCTTCGGCAATCACATTCATCCGGAAGTTGGTCGCCAGGTCGATGATGGTCTGCACCAGCATCGCATCGCTGCCGTCGTTGGTGATGCCCTGCACGAAACTCTGGTCGATCTTGAGCTGGTCGAGCGGCAGCTGTTTCAGATAGGACAGGGACGAATAGCCGATGCCGAAATCGTCGATCGACAGACTGACGCCCAATGCTTTCAGCGCGTGCATCTTTTCGACGGTGCCGTCCATGTCTTCCAGCATCACGCTCTCGGTCAGTTCCAGCTTCAGGCGGGACGGATCGACCTGATGCTTTTTCAGCATAGTCGCCACGCTTTCCGCAAAACCGGCAATCGCAAACTGTTTTGCGCTGACATTGACTGCCAGCGTCAATTTGCGGGTTTCAGGGTTTTTCGCCCATAACGCCAGCTGTCTGCAGGCGTTATCCATCACCCAGTTGCCGATCTCGAGTATCAGCAAGCTTTCTTCGGCAATCGGGATAAACACGCCGGGCAGCACCATGCCGCGATCAGGATGATTCCAGCGCAGCAGGGCTTCCGCTCCGACCGGGCGATGATTGTTGTCTACCTGCATCTGGTAATGCAGGTCAAATTGATTGCGGCCGATGGCCTGGCGCAGATCGTTCTCCAGCGCCGCGTGCGCATTTACCCTGTCCTGCATGACCGGATCGAAAAAGCGGATCGAATCGCGTCCGGCATTCTTGGCCTGATACATCGCCATTTCGGCATGCTGGACCAGCACGTCAACCGGGATTTCGCTGCCGCAAAACAGGCTGACGCCGATGCTGGACGAGGTGAGCAGCGGATGGCCATTGCAGAAGTAGGGGCGGGACAAACACTCGCGGATCTTCTCGGCTACCAGACCGACCCTGCGCGAAGTCTCATCCAGGTCGTTGCTGACATCCTCGATGAGCACGATGAACTCGTCGGCGCCGAGTCTGGCCACGGTGTCCATTTCCCGAACGCAATCCTTGAGCCGGGCAGCCACTTCGATCAGCAGCAGGTCTCCGCAGTCATGCCCCATTGTATCGTTGAGGTTCTTGAATCGATCCAGGTCGATCAGCAGTGTCGCGCCATAACTTTTCAGGCGGGTTGATTTCGCCAGCTTCTCGGCGAAGCGGTCGAGGAACAAATGCCGGTTGGGCAGCCGGGTGAGCTTGTCATAGGAAGCCAGGTTGCGGATTTCTTCCTCGCGATTATTCCGCTCGCTGAGGTCGTTGAAGATGCCCACATAATGGGTGGTTTGCCGGTCACGATTGGCCACCGCGGTGATTTTCATCCACTTCGGGTACGTCTCGCCGTTCTTGCGCATGTCGAATATTTCGCCGCTCCACGAACCATCCTGGAACAATTGCTGCCACATCCCGACTTCGGCATGGAAAATCTTGTCGTGCCGCCCCGAATTGAGCATGCGCGCATTCCTGCCGATTACCTCGTCCGGGCTGTATCCGGTGATATCCTGAAACGCCTGATTGACCCGGATGATGAAACAATCGGCATTGGTGATCATGATCGCGTCGCTGGTTTCAAACGCGACTTCAGAAATGCGCAGCGCCTGTTCGATTTCTGCGCTGAGTTCAACGGTATTATTGTCGGCGGGTTCCATGCTCAGGCCTCCACTTCGATGATTTCGGTTACCGGCAGCGCCGAGATGTCGTTCAGCTTTTCGTTGCGCGCCGCGTCATTCAGATGACCGAGCTCGGAGACCCGTGAATAGAATGAGTTGACGAATACTTCGCGTCCGTCGGCATCATGGCGTCGGATGCCGAACTTCACGCGTTGGCGATCTTTTGAAGGCAGCTTGCCCAGCAGGCTCTTGGTCGCCCAGATGGCGCCGCCGCGCGCAAAGTCGGATAACCGCGCGGCATGGTTGATGGTGTCGCCCAGCACCGTGAACTCAACCTTGGTTTCGATGTGGAAGATGCCCAGCCATTCGTGCCCTTCGTTCAGGCCGGTATTCAGGTACAGCTCGTTCATCCAGTTCTTGCGCAGTTGCCATTGCTTGCTGATCTTGCGCATCGCGGCTTTCATTTCCTGCGCGCACTTCAGCGCGTTCAATATGTAGTTGCAGTCCGGCTGCGGGAAAAAATAGTAGACCATGCCGTCGCCGACATGCTTTCCGTGGGTCCCGTAATACTTGCGGAAGATCGGCTCCATCGTGGCCCAGATCTGGTTGATCAGTTCGAAGTATTCTTCCGGCGGCAACTCGGTACAGATGCGCACCGAGCTTTGCAGGTCCGCCACCAGCACCGCGACATCGGTCAGCACGGGAAGGTGTTTTTTAAGCAGGTTGCGGATCACTTCATCGCGCCGTTCCAGGAGGCCGAGCAAACTGTCGCTGTCGGCGTTGCTGGGGAGATGGATGAACAGGATGCCTTCGCGGTAATAGGAGGCATAGACGTTGTAGTGGGCGATCTCGCCGTTCTCCAGGCACAGCGTGAGCGGCAATTGCATCACGGTTCCGTTGGGGCGGATTTCGGCGAGCGACTCGTCCTTTTTCATCGTGGCTGCATCCGCCTGCCCGGTCAGAATGTTCATCAGGTCATTACGCGAATAGCGGCCCTTGCCCAGCAACAGGTAAAACTGCAGCAATTCTTCCCGGTTGGAGCCGTTGCTGCCGAGCCTGCCCTTGAGCAGGTAGGAAAGGGCGTTGCGGTCCTTGATGTCGGCAGGCAACTGATCGAAAGAACCGAGCAAATCTGTGCGCGCCTCTTCGTTGAACCAGGTGATCTCGAAATTGTAGTTGACCATGTAGGCCGGGTAGGGGATGTGGTCAACCGTAAGCCGGAGCACATTCGATTTGGCGCTCATCACGGTCGGCACATTTTTTATGGCTTTCGATCCGGACTGTGCAGATTGTTCGGAGACGGGTTTTGGCGCAGAGGCGATTTCCTGAGCGGAGATTTTCGAGGTGGTTTTTTCGGGTGCAGCAAATCCATCCTGCTCGAGCTGCGCGGCAATATCCGCCATCGCATAACCTTCCTTCTTCAATTGGCTGATGCGATCGAGGCGGGCCAGGACATCATCGGGGAAGTAGCCTATTTGTCTTGCGCTGGTCGGCGCGCCCGGCTCGGGATTTTTTACCAGAGGGCGGGGCAGCAGACCTTGCGAAATATAGTTGTTCAAAGTTGCCCGTGAAATATTCGCGGCCTGCATCACTTCAAAGCTCGTTAACATGATCTGGACAGCCTCTTAATCTGTTGGACTGTCCACATTGTAGACATTAGACAGTCCATGTCAAGTGATTTTTATTATAAGTATGTTAGCCATGTAACTAGAAATTAATAATATTATTTACAAGAATAAGCTGGCATGGCCTCTTTAATTTAGACAGTCAATCTATTTATACACTTAGACTGTATAAGTATAAAGTTAGACAGTCCAATTTAAATCATTTTAATTGACCCGAATGGATGTCGATGCGCCGGTTATTCGCGAATTGACAGGATTGCTGTAGCAGGAAGCCCGGCCTGTGTTCGCTGGATATGCCCATGCCGGTTGCGCATCAAGGCGCGCGCCAGGTGTCTGCGCTGCTTATGGTCTAGCGGTTGAACTGGAAGGCCTGGGGGTGATGATCCGCAGGTTGCATCAACAGCGCAGTAGATATATGCATTTGCCGGGCAGTAGATCAGGAGATTTGAAGAAGTGGTTCAAGAAAAGTCTGGAGCATGGCCAGTATTCAGCGCTTGCCAGCTTTCATTGTTAGACAGGGATGGTGATTCAGTCCGGATTCGTGGGGCGCATGCGCGGTCCAGCATCAATCGTATCAATCGTATCAATGGTATTCGTTGCTGCAGATAAAGGTGGGTGGAGCGGCGGGAGTGTTATGGTCAATATTTGCCGGTTTTAGCCTCCTGCGCATTTCCGCGTAATACGCATAATGTATATTATGTCAAATGAAGGATTAATCGGGATTTGTGATATCCACACGGTTCACGGCAGAGGCAGCATAGGGATATCGTCCCCTGCCCATCTGTTGAACTGCAGTTACAAGGAAGCGTCAGGAATTATCTTCGGGTTGAAGCGGAAGACGGGAATACTCACGGGACATTTCCGCCAGTATCCTGGCATGTTCGGGTTGAACCTGATCCCAGGAAAAGCGCCATTCCCAGCTTCCGGATGATTGGCCGGGCAGGTTCATGCGGTTTTCGCCGTTTAGCCCGAGTACATCCTGCATCGTAAACATAACCAGATTGGCCTGGGAGTTCGAAATGGCCCGCATCATTACCCACTGAATGTCTGTTCCGTCGGTTTGAAGATAGTGTTGCGCGAATCCCTTTTCATGCGGTGAAAGCGTATTCCACCAGCCCAGAATGGTGTCATTGTCGTGGGTGCCTGTGTAGGCAACCGTATTGGGCACATAATGATGCGGCAGAAAGAGATTGCCCTCGCCGTCCCCAAATGCAAATTGAAGGATGCGCATTCCAGGGAGGTTGAATTTGTCGCGCAGTTCGATCACGTCGGGTGTGATCAGGCCAAGATCTTCTGCAATGATAGGCAGGTGCGGAAATACATTTGCAAAGGTTTCAAACAGCTTTTCACCCGGACCGGTTACCCACTTGCCGCTTATCGCATTGGGCGCGTCTACCGGTATTTCCCAGAAAGCTGCAAACCCCCGGAAATGATCGATGCGCACCATGTCCGCCAGTTGCAGCGCATGGCCCAGACGCTCGACCCACCAGGCATATCCGGTTTTTTCGTGTGCTTCCCAGTTGTATTGCGGATTCCCCCAGAATTGCCCGGTTGCACTGAAGTAATCGGGCGGCACGCCGGCGACAAAGGTTGGCCTGCCATTTTCGTCCAGCTTGAACAGTTCCTGATGCGACCATACATCCGCGCTTTGATAGGATACGAAAATCGGGATATCGCCGATTATTCTGACGCCATGATCGTTCGCATAAAGCCGCAAATTAGACCATTGGCGCGCGAAGCACCATTGGCAGAATTTCCAGAACGAGACCTCTTCTGCATGTGCGGATTCAAATTGTCTAAGTGCCCGGGCTTCCCTCTTCACCAGTTCCCTGGGCCAGAGGTACCATTCACGGCCGTTTTCGTTTTCGGCAATGGTCATGAACAGCGAGTAATCGTCCAGCCAGGCGCTTTCTGCAATGCAAAATTCCGTATATGAACGATGCATGTCGTCATGGGCACTTGCAAAAAACCGCTTCGCGGCGTTGCGCAGTCGCGCAATGCGGTATGGATACAGCAGGTTGTAATCCACCCTGTCCTGCCGGAAATCGGAATGCGGTATCAGGTCTGCCGGCTCAAGCCAGCCATTGGCTGACAATTCGGCCAGGTCAATCAGCTGGATGCTGCCGGCAAAAGCGGACATGCTCATGTATGGCGAGTTGCCATGGCCGATTTCACCGAGCGGAAGAACCTGCCAGTAGCTCTGCCCTGCACTGACCAGCCAGTCGATAAAACGATATGCGTCCGGTCCGAAATCGCCTGCGCCGAAAGCGCCTGGCAAAGAAGTGGGGTGCAACAATATGCCGCTGGCGCGATCCGTCAACATATATATTTATTTAAATGATTCAGCAACACGTAATAGTCAGATTATTCAGAAGCACGTCGCATCGCTCCGCCAGCTTCAGGGGAACCGCTGCCCTGGCTGATAGGTTCGGACAGGTTTATTGGGACGGGCAATTTCAGCAAACAATACAATTCGGTCAGGTTATGGCGGAACAGATGGTCGAAACTCGCAACCGAGTGAGATGGGTTATAGTCGCCGAACCACCAGAACCAGTCTGAGCTTTCACAGGAGAACAGCTGCTTTTCGGCAGCTTCCTGCTCGGACTTGGTGAGCCTGCCACTGGACAGGACCAGGTCGTAACTCTGCTTTGCGACGCACAGCAGATCCCATGCATGATTCTTGTCCTTGGAGCCTATCCAGGTTGCAAAATTCCCGTAAACCCAGCTTCCTGCAACGATGCCGGACAGGATGCCTGTTTTCGCGCTGCCCGGGTTGGCCTGGCTGGCTTCCAGATATCCGCTGAAGGTATTGGTATGGATATTTTCTGCTTTTTCGATATCTGCATAGAGCTGGTCAAGGAAGTAATAGCCATTGTACGGATAATATTCCCATGCATTTTCGCCATCCAGAATCACGCTGACCACAGGCTTTTCATCAGGCGGGGCGTGCTGTGCAATCTCCTGGATCTGCGCAACAAAATGCGCCGCTGCATCATTGCCGCTCCAGCGTGAATACTCGAATCCGATCAAATCGGACAATCGGTCATCGCGGAAAAAACATTTCAGTCCGTCTGCACCCGATTCCAGCTGATAGGGGCGATAGAGATATTTATGGCTGTCTGGAACGGGCTGTTCCATCTGGTGCAGGCTGTTGACCAGCACGCCCTCCCCGCTGGCCACCCAGCGGCAACCTTCGGCCGCAAAGACTTCCAGGGTTTCCGTCGATATCGCCCCCTCTGCCGGCCACATGCCCTGCGGCATCGAACCGAAACGAGCGAGGTGGCTGTTCTTGGCTGACTCTATGTGTGCCGCAACGCGCTGCTTTCCCTTGGGATAATGCGGAGATACCGGCAATGGCGCTTCCGGCATTGCTTCCTTGCTGCTTAAAAAATCGATCAGCAGCGGAGCAAGCGGATGGTAATGCGGGGTGGCGGATATTTCGATCTGGCCCGATTCGGCGAGTTTCCGATAGCGGGGAATGATGCCGCGCACCAATTCGCCGATCAGGTCGAACAATTGTTTCCGGTCTTCGAGACTGAAATTCTGGCCCTTGCTCATCAATTGCGCCACCAGTTCATATTCCCGGCGCACGCTTTCGCCGCACCAGGCGAGGTGATACCAGGTGAGCAGATCGGCGAGATACTGATCCGACAAATAGGACAACGACGCGGATTCGCTCTCGGCCTGCAGCAGGTTGTACAGCTCCCAGAGGCGCTTGTAGGACGGATAGGGAGCAATCATTTTGGTGTGATTGCTGCGGAAACAGGCGTCGAAAGCCAGCTGCCGTTCTTGAGGTGAAAATACGGCGGAATGATCGTGTATCAGCAGGCGCAACAGCGGGTCGCGCAGTTGTCCGGTGGCAAACTGATCCGAATAATCATCCAGCTGGTCGAGCAGGATAGGCACGAAATTCACCACCGCGTGGACTTTGGGATGCCGCTCCAGGTGGTAGACCATGTCGGTGTAATCCTTGATGGCATGCAGGTAGGTCCACGGCAATACGAATTCGCCAGTTGCATAATCGCGGTAATCCGGCTGGTGCATGTGCCAGAGAAAGACAAGATCGGCAGATTTATTCATCTGATGGGAACTGCGCCTGACGGCGGATTAAATAATTAACGGAATTGATGAGTCTTCTGCCCGAGCATCTCGGAGGTGATCAGCGTCACTCCGTTCGGGGTGACATGGAAGCGCTTGCGGTCCTCATCCGGATTGACGCCGGCAGTGAGACCGTCCGGAATCTTGCAGTTCTTGTCCACGATGACCCGTTTCAGCGTGACATCGCGGTGTATATCCACGTTGGGCAACAGTATCGAATCTTCGATGGTGCAATAGCCGTTCACCCGCACATCGGAAAAGAGCAGCGAGCGCCGCACTACCGATCCGCTCACAATACATCCGCCTGAAACCAGCGAGTCGATCGCCATGCCCCGGCGGCCGTCTTCGTCAAACACGAATTTTGCCGGCGGCAATTGCTCCTGGTGCGTCCAGATCGGCCAGTCCTGATCGTACATGTTCAGGTCAGGAATCACCTTGGTCAGCTCCATGTTGGCTTCCCAATAGGAATCGACGGTTCCGACGTCGCGCCAATAGGGCACGTTGTCATCCCCCATCCCGACGCAGCTTTGCTCGAAACTTTGCGCGTACACATGGTATTTCTTGATCATGTGGGGAATCAGGTCCTTGCCGAAATCATGGCTGGAGCGCTTGTCGTCGGCATCGCGTATCAATTGTTCGAACAGGAACTTGGAATTGAACACATAGATACCCATGCTGGCCAGACAAAGGCCGGGTTTATCCGGAATCGTGGCCGGGTTGGCGGATTTTTCGGAGAATTCGACTACGCGGGAATGTTCGTCAACTTTCATCACGCCGAATGCAACTGCTTCTGCTTCCGGTACCTCCAGACACGCCACGGTCATGTCCGCCTTGCTCTCCACATGAAATGCGAGCAACTTGCCGTAATCCATCTTGTATACGTGATCGCCGCCCAATATCAATATGAAGTCAGGATTGGTCGATCGCAGAATATCCAGATTCTGGAATACCGCATCCGCTGTACCCTGATACCAGTGACTTTCATCGACCCGTTGCTGGGCCGGCAGCAGGTCGATGAATTCACCGAACTGTCCGTTCAGGAATGACCAGCCGCGCTGAATGTGCTGGATCAGGCTGTGCGATTTGTACTGTGTTGCCACTCCGATGTGGCGGATGCCGGAATTCACGCAATTGGACAGCACGAAATCAATAATGCGGAATTTTCCGCCGAAGGGCACGGCAGGTTTGGCGCGCCAATCGGTAAGCTGGTGGAGGCGGCTGCCTCTGCCACCTGCCAATACCATCGCATAGGTGTTTTTGGTGATGCGGCTGACGAAACGCGGAGCAGGGGTATCTACAGAAACGTGATATTTTTTTTGCAGATAACCCAACTCGGCATTCATTTTTGTTTGCTCCGGATTAACACTATAGAGTGCATTCATTATCGTTTACAATTGCCCCACTAGACAAGATATATGAGGCAATTTGTGGATAAACAGTTTGAGTCGCTATTGCAGACTCGCCTTTATGACCCCTTTGGTTTGCTCGGCTTGCACCAGGAAGGAGCAGATTGGGTCGTCCGCACATACGAACCTCATGCAACCCAGGTCGCCCTGATCCGCAAGGGCGGCAATGAAACGCTGGAACGCGTACATCCGACCGGAATATTTGAATGGCGCAGCAAGACTGCACCCTCCCTTCCCTACCGTTTCTGTGTCAGCTACGGTAGCGTGATCAATGAAATATTCGATCCATACCAATTTCGTTCAACCATATCCGAGCAAGATCTGTACCTGTTCAGCGAAGGAAAATTGCGTCAGGGCTACCGCATGCTCGGATCGCATTCCATTGAAACAGATGGAGTCAAAGGTGTCAGGTTTGCCGTTTGGGCACCGAATGCCGAACGGGTCAGCGTGGTGGGCGAATTCAACCAGTGGGACGGCCGGCTTCATCCTATGCGTTCGCTGGGTTCAAGCGGAGTCTGGGAATTGTTTCTCCCGGAAATCAAGGAAGATGCTCTATACCGGTATGAAATACGCAATCGTGATTCCGGGCAGGTGCTGGTCAAAACCGATCCTTACGCGCAAGGGTATGAGTTGCGACCGGGGACGGCAGCGCTCGCGTCCACCGCCAACCGGCATGAATGGAACGATGCGGAATGGTTGCGTCAGCGCGGTCAATGGGACTGGCTGCATGGCGCGATCAATATTTACGAGGTTCATCTTGGCTCGTGGAAACGCCATCCGGACGGCCGTTTCTACACCTACAATGAGTTGGCGGCCGACCTGGTGCCCTACGTCAAGGGCATGGGCTATACACATGTCGAGTTGATGCCGATTTCCGAACACCCGCTGGATGAATCCTGGGGATATCAGGCTACCGGATATTTTGCCGCAACCAGCCGCTTTGGATCGGCAGACGAATTGCGCAATCTCGTCGACACATTCCATCAGGCGGGAATCGGCGTGATCCTCGATTGGGTGCCGGCCCATTTCCCCCAGGACAGCTGGGCGCTGGCGCGCTTCGACGGCACGGCGCTGTATGAACACGAAGATCCGCGCCTCGGCTTTCATGAGGACTGGGGTACGTATATTTTCAACTTCGGCCGCAACGAAGTCAGGTCCTTCCTGATGTCCAGCGCACATTTCTGGCTGTCCGAATTTCACTTCGACGGACTGCGCGTGGATGCGGTCGCCTCGATGCTGTATCTCGATTATTCACGCAAGGCGGGTGAATGGATACCCAACAAGTATGGTGGCCGCGAAAACCTCGAAGCGGTGGAATTCCTGCGCGATATGAACATCATGGTGCATGACGAGTTTCCCGGCGCGATGACCATGGCTGAAGAATCTACCGCCTGGCCGGGAGTGTCGCGTCCGGTCTATCTGGGCGGCCTGGGATTCTCGATCAAATGGAACATGGGCTGGATGAACGATACGCTGGGCTATTTTCGACATGACCCGATACATCGCCGCTACCACCACAATGAACTGACGTTTGGCCAGCTTTATGCCTATACCGAAAACTTTGTGCTCCCGTTTTCCCATGATGAGGTCGTGCATGGGAAGGGTTCGCTTTTGTCGAAAATGCCCGGCGATGCCTGGCAGAAATTCGCCAACCTTCGTTTGCTGCTGACTTACCAGATGACCAGTCCGGGCAAGAAGCTCAACTTCATGGGCAACGAAATCGCGCAGGGCCGCGAATGGCAATCCCGCTGGGAACTGGAATGGTGGCAGCTGGGTCAGGAGTGGCATCACGGCGTGCAAAACCTGCTTCACGACCTGAATCGGCTATACAGCAGTTTGACCGCATTGCACGACCAGGATTTTCAGCATGAAGGCTTTTCGTGGATAGACTGCAACGATGCGGAAAAATCCGTGCTGTCGTATCAGCGGCGCGCGCGCGATGGCTCTACTGCCATCATCGCGTTGAATCTCACCCCCGTGCCCCGCAGCCATTATCGCATCGGCCTGCCCGCGCAAGCTCGGTATCGCGAAGTGCTGAACAGTGACTCGCAATATTACGCCGGCAGCAACGTCGGCAATTCCGGCCTGATCAATGCGGAAGCCATTCCCTGGATGGGACTGCCCTACTCCGCCGAGATCGCCCTCCCCCCGCTGGCGGGCGTCATCATGGTCCCCGAGGAATGATTCACTGCTGTTGATTCAAGAATTCAATATGTCCAAACTTGCCCAATCTGCCGCCTGGCAGGCGCTCAGCGCTCATTATTCCGAAATCCGGCCGCTCCATATGCGCCGGATGTTTCTCGACGACCCCGCACGCTTCGACAAGTTTTCGCTGCGGCTCGGCAATTTGTTGTTCGATTACTCCAAAAATCGCATCAATGCCGAAACCGTCAAATTGCTGGTAGCGCTTGCAGAACAATCCGGATTGGCGGCCGGCATCGAAAGCATGTTCGGCGGCGAAAAGATCAATTCAACCGAGCACCGCGCCGCACTGCATACCGCACTGCGCAACCGTTCCGGGAAGCCGGTGCTGGCGGACGGCAAGGACGTGATGCCGGACATACGGCGTGTGCTGGGACTGATGCGCAACTTTTCCGACGCGGTGCGCAGCGGCAAACATACCGGGCACACCGGCAAGGCTATCCGCGACATCGTGAATATCGGCATCGGCGGTTCCGACCTGGGACCTTTGATGGTGTGCGAAGCCCTCAAACACTATGCAACAGATAATCTGCGCGCACACTTTGTTTCCAATGTGGATGGCACGCATCTGGCTGAGACACTGAAACACCTGGATGCGGAAACCACGCTGTTCATCGTCAGTTCGAAGACTTTTACGACGCAGGAAACACTGACCAATGCCCATTCTGCCCGGGCATGGCTGGTTTCGATACTGGGAGATGAACGGGCTGTGGGGAAACATTTTGCCGCCGTCTCGACCAACCTTGAGGCGACCGCCAGGTTCGGCATCAATCCGCACAATGTGTTCGAGTTCTGGGACTGGGTCGGCGGGCGTTATTCGCTGTGGTCCGCGATCGGACTGCCCATCGCGCTGTATCTCGGCATGGACAGGTTCGAGGAACTGCTGGGCGGAGCATATGCGATGGATGAGCATTTCCGCACAGCCGCGCCGGACAGGAACATTCCCGTGCTGCTGGGAATGCTCGGCATCTGGTACGGCAACTTTTTCGGCGCCGGCTCCAATGCGATACTTCCGTATGATCAGTATCTGCACCGCTTTCCGGCTTACCTGCAGCAACTGGAGATGGAAAGCAACGGCAAACGCGTGGATCGCGACGGCAATGCGGTCGACTACGATACCGGCATGGTGATCTGGGGCGAACCGGGGACCAACGGCCAGCATGCTTTCTACCAGCTCATCCACCAGGGCACGCGGATGATACCGGCCGATTTCCTCGCTCCGCTGCACAGCCATAATCCGCTCGGAGAACACCACGACATCCTGCTGGCCAATTGTTTTGCGCAGGCTGAAGCGCTGATGGTCGGCAAGACTGACGCCGAAGCGCGCGCCGAACTGGAGGCGCAGGGCCTGCATGGCGACGCGCTGGAAGCCCTGTTGCCGCACAAGGTGTTCCCCGGCAACAAGCCCACCAATACACTGCTGTTTGACATCCTCGATCCGCACACGCTGGGCATGCTGATTGCGCTGTACGAGCACAAGGTGTTCGTGCAAAGCCTGGTGTGGAACATCAATCCGTTCGACCAGTGGGGTGTGGAACTGGGCAAACAGCTGGCGGGGAAAATACTGCCCGAATTGCGCGACGGGGGTTCGGCAACCGGACATGATGCCTCGACCAGCGGGTTGATCCGGTATTACCAGGACCGCCGCTAGCCCGGCGGAATCCGCTTCGCTCAGATCGCGTTTCCGGTGATTTCCAGATCCTCGGCATAGGGTTTGCTGGGATACTGGAATGCGATCGGACCGTCCGGTTCGGCATGGACGAGCTGCCGGACAAACGGGTCTTCCGACCCGGTCATTTCTGCAACGTCGCCCGCAGCGACGACAACCCCGTCATGAATGAAATAAACATAGTCGACAATTTTGAGCGACTCGGACAGATCGTAGGTCACGACGACCGAGGTCACCCCCAGCGCATCATTCAGCTTGCGGATCAGGTTCGCGATGGTGTTTAGAGAGATCGGGTCGAGTCCGGCGAACGGCTCGTCGTAGATGATCAGCGCAGGATCGGTTGCGATCGCCCGTGCCAGCGCGACGCGCCGTTCCATGCCTCCCGACAGCTCTCCCGGCATCAGGTTGCGCGCATTGCGCAAACCGACCGCTTGAAGCTTCATCAATACCAGGTCGTGGATCAGCTCTTCCGGAAGGTCCGTGTGCTCGCGCATCGGAAAGGCAAGATTGTCGTAGACCGACATGTCGGTGAACAAGCCGCTCACCTGAAACATCATGCCCATTTCCAGTCGCATCTTGTAGAGTTCATCGTTGCCGAGTTCGTGGATCACCTTGCCCATGAATTTCACCGAACCGCTCGACGGGCGCAGCTGGCCGCCGAAATGGCGCAACAATGTGGTCTTGCCGCATCCGCTGACGCCCAGTATGCCGACTATCTTGCCGCGAGGAATGGTCAGATTGATGCCTTTGAGCACCTCGCGATTTCCATAGGCAAAATGCAGATCGCTGACCTCGACTATGTTTTCCGGCGACTGGCGCAATATCTTTCACTCCCGTTGTGGTGCTTCGTACGATAAACTGCCGGCATCAGGCCTTCATGCCGGTGCATTGCAGAATTGTAATCCTCCTCACATCAACCAGGCCACCACTATTTCCATGACATCCCGTTCAGCCCAGCAGATGCTCCCAGCCCGGCAGACACTCCGGAATGTATTCGGTTATGGCGAATTTCGAGGCGAGCAGCAGGCCATCATCGAGCATGTCGCAGCTGGCGGCGATGCGCTGGTACTGATGCCGACCGGCGCCGGGAAATCGCTGTGTTTCCAGATTCCCGCGCTGCTGCGCCAGGGTGTCGCCATCGTGGTTTCGCCGCTGATCGCACTGATGCAGGACCAGGTCGATGCATTGTGCCAGCTCGGCGTGAAAGCCGCTTTCCTCAATTCCAGCATCAGCGCAGATGCCGCGCGTGAAGTGCAAAGCCGGCTGCGCATGGGGGAACTTGATCTGCTCTATGTTGCCCCGGAACGATTGCTCACGCCGGGCTTTCTGGAGTTGATGGGACAAATCAGTGAAAAACCCGGGATTGCGCTGTTTGCGATCGATGAGGCGCATTGTGTTTCGCAATGGGGCCATGATTTCCGTCCCGAATACCGGGAACTGACGGTATTGCATGAGCGATTCCCGGCGGTGCCGCGCATCGCGCTGACTGCAACTGCCGACCTGCCGACTCGCGCGGAAATTCTCGAACGGTTGTCTCTGGAACAGGCACGCCAATTCGTATCCAGCTTCGACCGCCCCAACATTCGCTACATTGTCACGCAAAAGAACAATGTACGTAATCAGTTATACGGGTTTCTTGAAGAAGAGCATCATGATGATGCGGGTATCGTTTATTGCCTGTCGCGCAAGAAGGTCGAGGAAACCGCCGCGTGGCTGCAGCAGCACGGCCGGGTAGCACTGCCCTATCATGCCGGGATGGACGCCGCGACGCGCAGCAACAATCAAAACCGCTTCCTGCGCGAAGAAGGAGTCGTGATGGTCGCGACCGTCGCGTTCGGTATGGGCATCGACAAACCCAATGTGCGATTCGTGGCACATATCGACCTGCCCAAAAGCATGGAAGGCTATTACCAGGAAACCGGCCGCGCCGGGCGCGACGGCCTGCCGGCGAATGCATGGCTGGCCTACGGTCTGGGCGATGTGGTGGCGATGCGCCAGATGATAGACAACGGCGACGCCAGCGATGAACGCAAGCGTCTGGAACGGCAGAAACTGGATGCGCTGCTCGGCTACTGCGAATCCACAGCCTGCCGCCACCAGACCGTGCTGCGCTATTTCGGGGAAGCGCATCCGGGCAACTGCGGCGCATGCGACAACTGCCTGGAACCGGCGGAAACCTGGGATGCGACACAGGCTGCACAAATGGCGCTGTCCTGCGCGTACCGCACTGGACAGCGTTTTGGCGCCGGACATCTGGGCGATGTGCTGGTCGGCAAGGTTACCGAGCGGATCGGGAAATTCAGGCACGATGCGCTCTCCACCTTCGGCATCGGCAAGGAATTGAGCGCGGCGCAATGGAGCAGCGTGTTTCGCCAACTGTTGGCAGGCGGCCTGCTGGAAGCTGACAGTGCGGCCTACGGCGGGCTCAAACTCACCCCAGCCGCTCGCCCGGTTCTGCGCGGGGAGCAATCCCTGTGGCTGCGCCGCGACATCAAACCAGCCAAGCGCGGCGCGCAATCCAGGGACAGGCAAGCCCTTGCCGGAGCAGATGACGATCCGTTGTGGGTCGCCCTGAAAGCCAAGCGCATGGAACTTGCCCGCCAACAGGGGGTACCGCCCTATGTGATTTTCCACGACAGTACCCTGCTGGATATGCTCAAGCGACGTCCAGTGACGCTGGATGAAATGGCCGAGGTCAGCGGTGTCGGCCAAGCCAAGCTGGCGCGTTACGGGGAAGCATTCCTGGGTGTGCTGGGATGATTTGTTTAGTCAGAGCTCGCATGCAAGGTCGCCAACATGAACGACATATGATGCCAGGGGGCTATTGTATGTTTCACACTTAATCGCTTATCCTCAGCCCATAAGAATGAGAATCCGGGTCGGTATGTCATCTTCTTCCAAAATGAGCATTGAGCAACAACTCCCGCACAGTATTGCGTACCGACTGAGGCTCCTGGACGTTCTGGACCGGGTCACGCAAGTCAGCCTTGCCAGCGAGAGCATGGATGAGGTGATGCGCGGTTTGCTGGATCTGGTAATCGAGGTTTTCAATGCAGACCGGGCATGGTTCGTGTTTCCGTGCGATCCGGGTGCGTCGTCCTGGAAGGTTCCGCTGGAACGCACGCGGCCGCAATGGCCGGGGCTGTTCACGCAGGGAGTCGAAATGCCGATGGACAGCGCCATGTCTGCAATATTCGGCGAGTTGCTCAGGGTGGAGGGGACAGTACAGTTTGGCCCCAATACCGATTTCCCCGTCCCGGCACTGGTTGCAGAGCAATTCTCGGTCAAATCACAATTGATGGTAGCGCTGCGGCCGAAGATCGGCAAACCCTGGGTATTCGGTCTGCACCACTGCGAACGGGAGGTTGTCCACGATAATGACGATCTGCAGCTGTTTACCTCGCTGGCGCATCGCATTTCGGACACGCTGGGAGTTTTCATTTCGACCCGGCAATTGCGCGAGAGTGAAGAGCGCTGGAAATTTGCTCTGGAAGGCGCGGGAGAAGGCGTATGGGACTGGAATCCACAAACTGATGTCGCTTCGTTCTCCAAGCGCTGGAAAGAAATCATTGGCTATACCGAGGATGAGTTTCCGGACAGGGGAGCTGCATGGGTAGAACATCTGCATCCGGATGACAGGGATCGCGTGCTGTCCACTGTCCGGGACTATTTTGCGGGCAACCAGCCCTATTATGTCGTCGAGTTCCGCATGCGCTGCAAGGATGGTTCCTGGAAATGGATATTGGCCAGGGGGAAGCTGGTCAGTCGCGATGCGGATGGGAATCCATTGCGGATAATCGGCACGCATACCGATATCAGCGAGCGCAAACAGGCCGAAAACCAGCTCCACATCGCCGCGATCGCTTTCGAAGCGCAGGAAGGCATCATGATCACCGACGCCAATAACGTGATTCTTCGGGTGAACCGTTCTTTCACCAATGTAACCGGCTATTCGGCCGAAGAAGTCATCGGGCACAACCCGAGGATACTCGCGTCCGGTCGTCATGATGCCTGCTTTTTTGAGGCGATGTGGCGGGACATCCAGTCCAATGGCTACTGGGACGGTGAGATCTGGAACCGGCGCAAGAACGGCGAAGTCTATCCGGAACGGCTTACCATCACCGCGGTGAAGGATCAGAAAGGTGTCGTCACGAATTACGTTGCCACGATCGTCGACTTCACGATGAACAAGGCATCGGAAGAAAAAATCAAGAGGATGGCATTTTACGACCATCTCACGCTGCTGCCCAATCGTCAGCTGTTGATGGACCGACTCAAGCATGCATTGTCTTCCAGCGCGCGCAGCGGCAGGGAAGGCGCGCTGCTGTTCATCGACCTGGATAATTTCAAAACCCTCAACGACACCCTGGGCCACAGCATCGGCGACTTGCTGCTGCAACAGGTTGCGCAAAGGCTGGAGAACTGCGTGCGCGAAGGCGACACCGTATCCCGTTTCGGCGGGGATGAGTTCGTGGTCCTGCTGGAAAACCTGAGCGATGAACCCGTCGAATCGGTTGCACAGACCGAAACCGTCTGCGAGAAAATTCTCGCGGCACTCAATAAACCCTACCTGCTTGCCGACCACGAATACCACAGCACTTCCAGCGTGGGGGCAACCCAGTTCAGCGGCCATCAACAGACTCCAGAGATCATCCTGAAACAAGCCGACCGTGCGATGTATCAGGCCAAGAATGCAGGCCGCAATACAATGCGCTTTTTTGGTCGATCCCAGGGGTGACGATCCGGTTCCTGCAGGCAGCTCTGCCTGCGGATTCATCAAACAGGGCCAGGTAATCCGAAATTCCTTATTTCAGCCTGTCTTCACCGCCCGTTTAATTGTCCGGAACTTGCACAATTTTGCTGAACTGAGGTTAAACTTCGCCACATGAACACTCAAGTAACGCCTGCCACAGCACCCCTTGCCTACTCGCTGGGAGAGGATGACTATGATGAAATGATAGATAGCCAGGGGCAGGTACGACCTCATTGGTCTGCGCTGATGCAGGAGGTGGAACAGCTGGGCAGTGCAGAGATGGAAGTACGGCGCAAGGAAGCCCTCAAGCTGCTGCACGAGAATGGCGTCACTTACAATGTCTACGGGGATGCAGGCGGGTCCAGCCGACCCTGGCAACTGGACCCGGTACCGCTGATGATCTCCGGCGAAGAATGGCGCAATATCGAGGCAGGCCTGCTGCAGCGCGCAGAGTTGCTGAACATGATACTGGCTGACCTTTATGGCCCCCGCGAACTCACCAAAAAGAATCTGCTGCCGGACGAACTGATATACAACCACGGCGGATTCCTGCGCGCCTGCGATCAAATCAAGTTGAACGGCCACCACCAGCTGATGCTTTATGCGGCAGATCTCGCGCGTGGACCGGACCGGAAGATGTGGGTGATCAGCGACCGCACCCAGGCCCCCTCAGGCGCAGGCTATGCGCTTGAAAACCGCATCGTGGTGTCGCGCGTCTTGCCGAACATGTTCCGCAAAACCCATACGCACCGCCTGGCGAATTTCTTCAAATCCATGCATGACGGACTGACCGGGATTGCGCCGCCCCATGCCGAATCGCCTCGCATTGTATTGCTCACGCCGGGCCCGTTCAACGAAACCTACTTCGAGCATGCATACCTGGCCTCTTTCCTTGGCTATCCGCTGGTACAGGGCGACGATCTCACGGTGAGAGACGGACATGTCTGGCTGAAGTCGCTGACCGGTTTGAAGCGTGTGGACGTGATCATCCGGCGCGTGGACGATACTTACTGCGACCCGCTGGAACTTCTTGACGAGTCCAGGCTGGGTGTGGCCGGTTTGCTGGAAGTTGCCCGGCGCGGCAACGTCGCAATCGCGAATCCCCTGGGGAGCAGTATCCTGGAAAACCCCGGCATCCAGCCTTTTCTGCCCGGGATTGCGCAGCACTTCCTGGGTGAGACCCTCAAACTGCAATCTGCAGCCACCTGGTGGTGCGGCCAGCCACTGGAGATGGATTATGTGCTGGCCAATCTGGAAAAACTCGTCATCAAGCCGATATATCGCTCCCGCGGAAATATTCCGGTGCTGGGCCACTTGCTCAGCCAGGCGCAACTTGCCGATTTGCGCGACCATATCCGTGCCAATCCTGCATTCTATGTCGGACAGGAATATCTCAGTTTTTCGACTGCCCCCTGTGTCACCGCGCAGGGCTTCGAGCCGCGCAAGGTCATGCTGCGCTGTTTTGCCACTGCCGGCCGGAATGGCTATGAGATCATGCCGGGCGGACTGAGCAGCAGCGCGCCGGAAAAAGGCGATATGCTGATCTCGGGGCAGGAAGGCAGCATCAGCAAAGACACCTGGGTGATCGCCCTCGAGCCGCAGATGAAGTATGAAAGCGCCAGAAACATCGGCGCATCCGAGACAATTATCGGAAATGACCATGCGCTGCCCAGCAGGGCTGCAGATAACATCTACTGGGTCGGACGCTACGCCGAACGCGCGGAAAGCAGCATTCGCCTGCTGCGCACAACGGTCAAGAAACTGTATATCAATCCCAATAACGACGATCCCGATTACGAAGAAAGTCTGCAATGTTTGTTCCGCGGGTTGACCAACCTGACCGGCACCTGGCCGGGCTTTCAGGGTGAGGATGATGCTGCATTGCTTAAATCGCCGGAATCCGAGCTCATTTCCGTTGCGCTCGATGAACAGCGCAGCGGAAGCATTGCCAGTTTGCTGCGCAATGCGGTGCGGACCGGATATTCGGTGCGGGACCTCTGGTCCACCGATATCTGGCGGGTTATGGAAGATATGGACGAACATCTCGCCCAGCCCCGGCAACTCGGTGAAAACGCGCTGTGGAAGCTGCAGGAAATCCTGGACAACCAGATTTCCACGCTGAGTGCGTTCAGCGGCTTGTCCATGGAAAATATGGCGCGCAGCAACGGCTGGCTGTTTCTCGACATCGGCCGACGCCTGGAGCGCGCGATGCTGATAATTTCCATGCTGCGCAACATTCTGTCCACGCAACATCGCGACGGCGTGGAAGCACAACTGATCGAGTCCCTGCTGGATACAAGCGACAACACCATCTGCTACCGCCAGCATTATCGCAGCTATTTCGAGCTGTCTGCCGCTCTCGAGCTGCTGCTGTTCGACACAAGCAACCCCCGCTCGCTTGCGTTCCAGATTGACTGCCTGAAAGGGCATGTCTCAAAATTGCCGAATGCCCGCAAGGGGATGCAGCGTTTGGGCGCAGAAGAGCGGCTGATGGTGGAAGCCAGTTCCATGCTCGATCTGGCCAACCTGAACGATCTGCTGCTGGTTTCCCAGGATGGCATCCGCGAGAATCTGGACCAACAGCTGAGCCGTCTTTACTATCTGCTGAATACGTTGTCTGATGCGATCACTGCCGAATATTTCCGCCACGACAGCAGTCCGCAACCACTTTGAAGCAATTTCAGGCAATACAAATCCCAAAGGCCAATTTCGTGCGTTATCGTATCACCCACACCACTGATTATGAATATACCGGCCTGGTCGGACATTCCTACAACGAAGCACGCCTGATACCGCGCGAATGCCGTCACCAGCAGCTGATTTCCGCACACCTTGAGATCACGCCCAAGGAAACCGATTTTCGCCTCAGGGAGGATTTTTTCGGCAACAAGATTGCCTATTTTGCAATTACCGAGCCGCACAGCACATTCACCGTCACTGCCATCAGTGAAGTTGAGGTGTTTGGCAATGACCGGCAACTCGATCTTTCACGGAGCACTTCGTGGGAGGAGGTAAAAGACATCCTGAAGCGGGACAAACACACTGAAGTTCTGGATGCCCGCCAGTACACGCTGGATTCGCCCTACATCATAACCAGTCCCGATCTGGCCGCTTATGCGCAGCCTTCCTTTGCGCCCGGCCGGCCGCTTTTTGAAGCAGTCCATGACCTGATGCAGCGCATCCACAACGATTTCACCTTCGATCCGAAATTCACCACCCTTTCCACTCCGGTAAATACCGTGCTGGAACATCGGCGCGGCGTATGCCAGGATTTTGCTCACCTCGCTATAGGCTGTGTCCGCTCATACGGCCTGGCAGCCCGCTATGTCAGCGGCTATATCGAAACGCTGCCGCCTCCCGGCCAGGAAAAACTGGTCGGTTCGGATGCCTCGCATGCCTGGTTTTCGGTTTATCTGCCCAATGTGGGATGGATGGATTTCGATCCGACCAATAACCAGATACCCGGTGACCAACACATTGTCGTTGCATGGGGCCGGGGATACGGTGATGTCACCCCGCTCAAGGGCGTGGTATTCGGCGGACTGGACCACGAATTGAAGGTATCGGTCGATGTGGCAAGGCTGGGTCCGTAAATGAAGGCAGTAACGCGAATATTGACGTCAGCGTTCCCCGCATTCTTTATTACCGTATTGGATGACCGCTTCCGGGCATGTCGATTTTTTTCATCGCAGCAGAAAGTCTGGACACCAGGCCATTGACTGCGAAATCGGTAGACTGATCCAGTTGATTGTTCTGCTCTGCTGAACCGACCTTTCGCGTCAGGCGGGATAACTTGACGTCAGCCAACCCCGTGTCACTGTCTTCCCAGACCGTTGTGACCGGGTTCAGACGGACAAACTGTGCCTCGATTCTGACCGGCCGGCTGACAACATCCAGAGCCCAGAACCCCGCATAGGATTCTGCCGACTCCTCTATTCCTTCCTGGACCAGATAAGCGCCTGCCGCTGCCCTTGCCGCGGCAGAACCGGTATAGGCGATGGCGCCCGCAATTGCCAGTGTCGAAGTTATTTCAAAGGTGATATAGCCGTCCCGCCAGGATTTCGGGGTCAGGCCGTAATCGCTGATGCCAAACCTGAATAGCGCATCCGCGCCTGTCGCAGCTCTAAGCCGATCAGCCTGTTCCTGCGTTATCGGACTATCAAAATTCATTTCGCCGATATCGCTGGTGATCGTGCTCTGTCCTGAGGATGGATTGATGATGTCCAGCATGGGCTGCTTGAGCAGCGCGTCGTTCATTGAAGCCAGAGCGTATTCCCGTGCATGTTGCTCTCCCTGGCTAATCAGTGTCTGCGATTCCGGCGAACCGGGTTTGATTTTATCCGGCGTGAATACTGCCTGCAGCCTTCCCTTGTCGATCGAAACCGGCGATTCCATCACCAGAGTTCTGATCGGCCCGTTCATGTGCGCTTGTTCGAATCGCAGCATATTTTTGTTTGCGGCACACCCTGTCATGCAAACAACGGTCAGGCATAGGGTTGTAACCTGAAGATATCGTGTTGCGGTCAACGTAATTTTCTTCCATTCATCAATCAGCCGATTCGATTATGAATTAACCCGGGCGACGCTGATGTAATTATTTGCAACTGATTGTTTTCGGATCGACTGGATATCCGGGACGATACCAGGCATGGCACTGGCGCACTACGCCCCGATTGTTACTCTGCAAGGGGTTTCTTTCGGGCCTGCCAGCGCAGATCCAGTGTGTACGGGAAATCCAGGTTGGGTGTTTCGGGCGGCCATTCGGCAGATTTTTGTTCGGGCATGTGTCCGTGATTCCAGAAACGGCTTACGCGGCGCGCTTCTGCCTCGTAGGCGTTGACCGGCAGCGTATCGTAACTGCGCCCGCCGGGATGGACGACATGGTAGGTGCACCCGCCGACTGCGCGGCCGCTCCACGTGTCAATGATGTCGAAAATCAACGGTGCTTGCACCCCTATCGTCGGATGAAGCGCGGAAGGCGGATTCCAGGCGCGGTACCTGACGCCAGCGATCATTTCGCCAGGGGTTGTGGTTGTGCGCAATGGCACGCGCCGCCCGTTGCAGGTGAGCGCATAGCGCTCCCCTGTCGCGCCGCTCAGTTTTACCTGCAGGCGTTCCACGGAGGAGTCCACATAGCGTGCCATGCCGGCACTGGTAATTTCCTCGCCCAGCACATGCCACGGTTCGATGGCCTGGTGCAGTTCGAGTTGCAGGTCTCCGACCTCTAGTGTCCCCATGTGCGGGAAGCGGAATTCCAGGAACGGGGCAATCCACTCGGGTTTGAAATCGAAACCCGCGTCCTGCAGGTCTCGCGCAACGTCGTTTATGTCGGCGGCGATGAAATGCGGCAGCATGAAACGGTCGTGGAGCTGTGTGCCCCAGCGTACCAGCGGCTTTTTGTACGGCGTTTTCCAGAACCAGGCAACCAGCGAACGCAACAACAGCATCTGCATCAGGCTCATCCGGGCGTGCGGCGGCATTTCGAACGCGCGCAGTTCCAGCAGGCCCAGGCGGCCGGTTTCCGATCCGGGTGCATAGAGCTTGTCGATGCAGAATTCGCTGCGGTGGGTATTGCCCGTCATGTCGACCAGCAGGTTGCGCAACAGTCTGTCCACCAGCCAGGGGCTGGTCACATCGCCTTCAGGCATCTGCTGGAACGCGATTTCCAGTTCGTACAGGTTGTCGTTGCGCGCCTCGTCCACCCGCGGCGCCTGACTGGTTGGCCCGATGAACAGGCCGGAGAACAGATAGGAGAGCGCCGGATGGTGCTGCCAGTAGGTGATCAGGCTGCGCAGCAGATCGGGGCGGCGCAGGATCGGGCTGTCGGCAGGCGTTATACCGCCCAGCGTGACGTGGTTGCCACCGCCGGTGCCGGTGTGGCGTCCGTCCAGCATGAATTTCTCCGTGCCCAGCCGCGTCAGTCTGGCCAGCTCATACAGTGTGGTGGTGTTATGCACCAGTTCTTTCCAGCTCGCTGCGGGATGGATGTTGACCTCGATCACGCCCGGATCGGGCGTGACGGGCAAGCGGTGAAGACGCAGGTCGTGCGGCGGCTGGTAGCCTTCGATGATGACGGGCAATTTCAATTCATTTGCGGTTGCCTCGATGGACGCGATTATGTCGAGGTAATGCTCCAGCGCGTGAGTCGGCGGCAGGAACACATGCAGACGGCCGTAGCGGCTTTCCACTGTCAGCGCGGTATGCGGCGTGTATTTGGGGTTGGTCGGTGTGTCTTCGTCATCGGCGGCTTCCATTTCGGTTGGATGCGCCGTTTTTTTGCTCGGCGATTTTTTGCTGATCTGGCTGTACCTGCGGCTGACCTCGGAGTCGATGTCGCCCAGGGGTTCCACGGTTTCGAACAGGCTGCGCTCGTGTTCATGGTCGCGATCCTCGTAGGCCACCCATGGCAGGCTGTCCAGCGGCAGTCGCAGACCCATCGCCGAATCGCCCGGCACCAGGAACATTTCGCCGCGGCGGAATTCCCAGTTGCTGCTGCTCCAGGTATCGATTTTGTGGCTCCAGTGCAGCGGCAACACGTATCCGACCGGCTCGCCGAGATCTTCGCTCAGCACCTTGCGGAGCCGCTTGCGCTCGAGTTCATCTTTCAAGTCCACCTTGAGCGGGTCGAGATTGTTCGGCAGCAGGCCTTCCCGCAATAAATAATGGAGCGGGTCTTCGTAGCCCGGAAGGATATACTTCCCTTTCAGCCCAAGTCGTTTCGCCAGTTCGCGGATGAAGCGCTCGGCATGTTCGCGCCTGAACCCGTAATCCCTGCCCTCGTCCGCCTGCAGGGCGGGATTTTTCCAGACCGGCTTGCCGTCCTTGCGCCAGAATGCGGCGAGTTGCCAGCGCGGCAGCGGTTCACCCGGATACCATTTACCCTGGCCCAGATACAGCAGCCCGCCGGGAGCAAAACTGTCGCGCAGCCGTCGCATCAGTTCTCCGGCAAGTTTGCGCTTCTGTTCGCCATCGGCATCCGTGTTCCATTCCGGCGCATCCATCTCGTCGATGGAAACAAAGGTTGGCTCGCCCCCCATGGTGAGGCGTACGTCATTGTCCTTCAGCAGCTTGTCCACCTTTTCACCGAGTGCATTGATGTCAGTCCACTGCTGGTCGGAATAAGGTTTGGTTACACGCGGGTCCTCATGGATGCGCGTCACGCTGTTGCTGAAGGAAAACGTGGTATTGGCGTTGCCGCTGAATCCGCCCGTGACAGGCGCGGCACTCGCGTAATCGGCGGCGCAGGCGAGCGGTATGTGCCCTTCTCCGGCAAACAATCCCGAGGTCGGATCGAGGCCGATCCACCCGGCACCGGGGATATAGACTTCAGCCCATGCATGCAGGTCGGTGAAATCCTTGTCGGTGCCGGAAGGCCCGTCGAGCGATTTGACATCGGCCACCAGTTGCACCAGGTATCCCGACACGAAGCGCGCCGCCAGCCCGAGGTGGCGCAGGATCTGCACCAGCAACCAGCCGGAGTCGCGGCAGGAGCCGAGCTTGTTCGCCAGTGTATGCTCGCAGGTCTGCACGCCTGGTTCCATGCGCACGGAATAATTGACGGCGCGATGCACACGCTGGTTGATCGCGACCAGAAAATCGACGATGCCCTGCGGGTTCAGGTCGGTTTGATCAAGAAATTCCTGCAGCAGCGGACCGCGTTCGACAGTTTCCAGATAAGGGGCGAGTTCCTTGAACAGTTGTTCGGGATATTTGAAAGGATATTTTTCTGCGTATTCTTCCAGGAAGAAATCAAAAGGGTTGATGACCGTCATTTCGGCAATCAAATCGACCTCTACCGATAGCATTTCGCATTTATTTGGAAATACCACCCGCGCCAGATAGTTTCCGACCGGATCCTGCTGCCAGTTCATGAAATGTTCTTCCGGCAGGATTTTGAGCGAATAGGCTGAAATCGGCGTGCGCGAATGCACCGCCGGGCGCAGCCGGAATATATGCGGCGTCAGTTGAACCGGATGGTCATAGTGGTAGGTGGTTTTGTGACTGATTGCAACGCGTATGGTCATTTCAGGAATCGCTCTCCGCCTGCAACAGCTGCAGGTTTTCCTCTACTCCGGCGGCATGGGTCAGATCAGCCACGTTCTGCTTGGTGAAAAAGCCGTCAAAATCACCGAAGCGCTGCACGTATTCGATGATCAACGATGAGTGTTCCGATGCGCTTGAGAAAATCTGCTTCAATCCTTCTTCGCGCGAGCCGATCACATCCAGCAGGAAATCCTTGCCCTTGGACTTGATCGCGTCCACCACATAGTCGATGTTGGCCTGGCCCTTTATCTCGCCATCCATCACCGACAGCGCGATGTGGTGCAGGCGCGGGCCGTAGTTCCGCACGAAGTTTTCGGTGGGTGAAGGCAGGCCAACCAGATGGTTGACGAAATGTGGATGATTGGCTGCAGTGAACACCTTTGCGGGGCTGATGCTTTCATCCTCGTAATGGATGCTCTTGGTGACGTTGGTGGACGAATTCTGGTTGGCGATGTCGTAGGAGCCCCAATAGAAATAGCTGGACAGGGTCAGGTATTCAAGAATCGCCACTTCCCGGTTCTGGCTGAACACCCGTGTGGCAAGGTGGTCGATGGGCTGGATCAGCTTGTCCAGCCCGAGCCTGGCCTGTGTTTCCTTGGCCTCGAGATAGCCGCGGTTGACGTCGTCGCGGATCACGCTGTTTCCCAGCGAATAAATGCGGATATCTTCGGATGTACGCTCCCAGTAACCGACGATGTTGTGGGTATAGGAAGACGGTTTGACGATCGCGATGTTGCCGGGCAATTCCAGCTTGCGGATCTGGTCCTGGTTGAAAAAGCGCACCTCCCGCGACTTTTGCAATTCGACCACTTCGTGCAGGTTGGTTACGCGGAATATTTCGCCCATATAGCGCGAGTTGGGTTTGTGCGCGCCGATCGGGTAAACCTCGTTAAGGCTGCGGAAAATGCCGCGCAGGTCGGGGTTGCGCACCTCGCGTACCAATATATCCGGAGAATTCATGCCGATGCGCAGCACATGCGTCCAGTGGCTTTCCGATTCCAGCGTGACCAGGTAATTGTAGGGGGTCATCAGTGCCAGCTCGCTGACATAGGCAACCGAGCAGCCGGGCTCGACCGTGATCATCAGCGCATCGACTTCCCGGATCATTTCGGTCAGACCGGTGCGGTCCCGGTCTTCCAGCAACCTGACGAGGAATTCATCGAACCATGCAGAGTTAGCCTTGTCCCCGTGCCTGGGGTGAATAAGTGAATTCATTGAATGCTCAATTGATTATAACTTGACCGGCTCCGTTAAAAACGTAATTGCAATTGCCGGTCTACCTGGCCGGGTGAAAGCGCGCGGACAAGGTATTCGGGATGGAGAATCATATCAGACTGTACTATCTGGCACGTTAAGAAATGTGTGCTGGATTTCGCTGCCGAGCGCGTAGTTGCGTTCAATAAATTCCTGCAGGAATTCGTGCAAGCCCTGCTGGAAGATGTTTTCCATGCGCCCGTAATGCAGGCTCGCATGAAGTTCGCCGGCGAGCCTCAGGCATTCCCAGCCGCGGGTCGAACACAGTTGTTCGAGTATCGGTGTCACTTCATCTAGACAGGCATGCAGGGAGCGCGGCATGTCGTGGCGCAGCACCAGCAGCTCGGCCACGCGCCATGATTCGATCGCATCGCTGAATATTTTCTGGTAGGACCCCAGCGCGCTGACCGAGCGCAATATTGCGCTCCATTCGTAGTAATCCATCGCCCCGCCCACTTCGGCAGCCGAAGGAAGCAGCAGGTGATACTTTACATCGAGCAGCCTGGCAGTATTGTCAGCGCGCTCCATAAAAGTGCCGAGACGCACGAAATTGAAAGCATCGTCGCGCAGCATGGTTCCGTATGTGACCCCGCGAAACAGGTGCGAGCGGGATTTCACCCAGTCGCAAAACTCCTCAGGCTTGTCGAGCACCGAATTCTCGCTGGCGATGCTGTGGAACTCGATCCACATCGCGTTGATGTTTTCCCACATTTCGGTGGATATCGCCGCGCGTATGGCACGGGCGTTCTCGCGCGCACGTTTGAGCGCACTGACGATACTCGATGGATTGCGCTCATCCAGAGCCAGGAACCTGATCACATTGGCAGCACTGTATTCGCCGTAATATTCCTCGAATGCGGTTGTGGTATCGGCGATTAGCACCGCCGGCCGCCACTGGCCCGCCTCGTTGTGGAATGCGTTGGGCATAAGCGACATGTAGTTGGTGACATCCAGAACGCGCGCCATATTCTCGGCCCGCTCTATATACCTGGCCATCCAGTAAAGATGATCTGCGGTTCTACTGAGCATCGTTCAATATCCAGGTGTCCTTGGTGCCACCGCCTTGCGAGGAATTGACGACCAGGGAACCTTCGCGCATCGCGACCCGGCAAAGTGCGCCAGGAATCAGCGTGACTGTTTTGCCCGACAGCACGAACGGGCGCAGATCGACATGTCGCGGGGCGATGCCCTGCTCCACCAGCGTCGGACAGGTCGACAGTGCCAGCGTGGGCTGGGCGATGTAATTTCCGGGATCGGCAATTATGCGCGCTCTAAACTCCTCGATCTGGGCCTTGCCGGCAGACGGACCTACCAGCATGCCGTAGCCGCCGGAGCCGTGGACTTCCTTGACGACCAGTTCCGCCAGGTGCGCCAGAATGTACTTGCGATCCGCCGCGATGGATGCCTTGTAGGTCGGCACGTTGGAAAGTATCGGCTCTTCGCCGAGGTAGAAGTGCACCATTTCGGGCACGTAGGTATACGTGGACTTGTCATCGGCGACGCCGGTGCCGATCGCGTTCGCCAAAGTCACGCCGCCGTTGCGGTATACCGAAACCAGCCCCGGCACACCCAGCATGGAATCTTCCCGGAATGCCAGCGGATCGAGAAAATCGTCGTCGATGCGGCGGTATATCACGTCCACCTGCTGGGGGCCTTCGGTGGTGCGCATGAATACCGCATTGCCCTTGACGAACAGATCCTGGCCCTCAACCAGTTCGATGCCCATTTGATGTGCAAGGAATGCGTGCTCGAAATAGGCGCTGTTGTAGGCTCCGGGCGTCAGCAGCACGACGGTCGGTTTGCTCACCCCGGGTTGTGCGGTAGCTCGCAGGTTGTTCAGCAGCACCTGGGGAAAATGTTCGACGGGGGCAACCGAATAGCGGCGGAACAACTCAGGAAACAGCCGCATCATCATCTTGCGGTCTTCCATCATGTAGGACACGCCGGAAGGTGTGCGCAGGTTGTCTTCCAGCACGTAGAACTGGCTTTCGCCGGTACGCACGATGTCGATACCGGCAATGTGCGCATAAATTCCGCCCGGCACATCGATACCCTGCATTTCCGGGCGGTACATTCCATTGCCCAGGAAGTCGGCTGGCAGGATGCCGGCCTTGATGATCTCCTGTCCGTGGTAAATATCGTTCAGGAAAGCGTTCAGTGCGCGCACGCGCTGGATCGCTCCGGCAGAAAGCACTTGCCATTCGGCCGCAGACAGGATTCGCGGAACGATGTCGAAGGGTATCAGGCGCTCTGCACCCGCATCTTCACCGTAGACGTTGAAGGTAATGCCAACCCGCCTGAACAGCAGTTCGGCTTCACGGGACTTCTGGTTCAGTTTTCCAATATTGGTGCATTGCAGCCAATGCGCGAAAGTCTGATATATGTCCCGGACATTTCCACCGGATTCCCGCATTTCATCGTAGGCGTTGCTGATATTCATGTTCATGCATTAACTATCAGCAATGGTTATGCCAACGCGAGATATCCCGTCAATTCATTCCGTTAGAAAAAAAACCTGCCAAACAAGTCCATGTTTGCACTGGAAGCGGGCATGAATCTTGGAATTCGCTCCAATATGATGCGGCGGATGGGCATCATGCGGTTGCTGAGAGCCACAACATTCATTCCGTGATGCCCGCATGGAATGAACGGGAAAATGCTCAGCCGACAGACAATGCGTTGACCGGGGTCAATTTCCAGATTTCATCGTTGTATTCCCGGATGGTGCGATCGCTGGAAAATTTGCCGCTGGCGGCGGTATTCAGAATGCTCATGCGCGTCCAATGTTCCTGGTCTAGGAACGCTTCTGCAGCGCGCTGCTGCGCGTCGACGAAGCTGCGGAAGTCGGCAGTCGTCATCCAGTAATCGCCGTGCGAGGTCAGCGAGTGGATAATGGGGTCGAAGATATGCGGCTCGTCCTGGTTGAAATGTCCCGAGCCCAGCAACTGCATCACGCGGCGCAGGTCTTCATCCGATCCGATAATCTCGTGGGGATTGTGGTTGATCCGCTGCGTTTCAACCTCTTCTGCAGTCAGTCCGAACAGGAAGAAATTATCATCGCCCACCTCTTCGCGCATCTCGATGTTGGCACCGTCCAGGGTGCCTATCGTGAGCGCACCGTTCATCATGAATTTCATGTTCCCGGTGCCTGATGCTTCCTTGCCCGCGGTGGAAATCTGTTCGGACAGGTCGGTTCCCGGACAGATGATCTCCATTGCGGTCACGCGGTAGTTGGGGATGAACGCGACCTTGAGCAGATCGCCGACAGCGGGATCGTTGTTGACGACCTGCGCGACATTGCACACCAGCTTGATGATGTTCTTTGCCATCACGTAGCCTGGAGCCGCCTTGCCGCCGATAAGCACGCAGCGCGGTGTCCAGTCGGCAGTATCGCCGCGTTTGATGCGGTCATAAAGGTGAATGACGTGCAGCACATTCAACAGCTGGCGTTTGTATTCGTGGATGCGTTTGACCTGAACGTCGAACAGCGCGGCGGTATCGAAAGTGATGCCGCAGTCCTGCTTTACCAGTGCGGCAAGACGCGCCTTGTTGGTCTGATGCGCCTCGCGCCATTGCACCCTGAATGCCGGGTCGTCGGCATAAGGGGCGAGCAGTTTCAACCGGGACAGATCGGTTACCCAGCCGTCGCCGATCTTTTCGGTGATCAGTTTGCCGAGCGACGGATTGGCCCATGCGAGCCAGCGGCGCTGCGTAACGCCGTTGGTTTTGTTGTTGAAACGGTCGGGCCATAATTCATAAAAATCCCGGAACAGGGTCTGTTCCAGCAGCTGTGAATGCAGCTCCGCGACACCGTTGACCGAAAAACTCGCGACGATGGCCAGGTAAGCCATCCTGATCTGGGGATCGGCGCCCTCCTCGATGATGGACATGCGTCTCAGTCTGTTCTTGTCGCCAGGCCATTTCAGCGATACCTGGGCCAGATAGCGGGAATTGATTTCCATGATGATTTCGAGCAGGCGCGGCAACAGGTTCCTGAACATCCGCACCGGCCATTTTTCAAGCGCTTCCGGCAACAGGGTGTGATTGGTATAGGCTACCGTGCTGCCGGTGATCTCCCAGGCGCTGTTCCAGGACAAGCCGTGTTCATCCATCAGCAACCGCATCAGTTCCGGCACCACACAGGTGGGATGGGTGTCGTTGAGCTGAAAATGGTTCTTGGCCGCGAAGTTCGTGAAATCACTGCCATGCCGGTCTATCCAGTCGCGCAGGATGTCCTGGAGGCTCGCCGAGGCCAGGAAGTACTGCTGGCGCAGCCGCAATTCCTTGCCGTTTTCGCTGGCATCGTTCGGGTAGAGCACCATGGTGATGTGCTCTGCGTCGTTCTTCGCTGCGACCGATTCGGTATAGCTGCCCGCATTGAATTCGCCAAGGTCGAATTCGTCCGTTGCGGCGGCATGCCACAGACGCAAGGTATTCACGGTGCCGTTGCGGTATCCCGGCACGGGAACATCATAGGGCACCGCAAGCACATCGTGAGTACCCAGCCAACGCACACATAATTCCCCGTTCGGGTTATGGTAGTGCTCTGTGTAACCGCCATAGCGAACCCGGCGGGAATATTCAGGGCGTTCCAGTTCCCACGGGTTGCCGTCCCTTAGCCAGTGATCGGGTTCTTCTACCTGGTTTCCGTCTTCGATATGCTGTCGGAACATCCCGTATTCGTAACGGATACCGTAGCCCGTTACCGGCAGTTGCAGGGTCGCACAGCTGTCCAGAAAGCAGGCTGCCAGGCGTCCCAGGCCGCCGTTGCCAAGCCCGGCATCGTGTTCGCGATCCGAGATTTCTTCGAGTTCTATGCCGAGATCGTACATTGCACGTGTCGCGGCTTCATGGATACCTAGATTCAGCATGGCATTGCCGAGCGCCCTGCCCATCAGGAATTCCAGCGAGAGGTAATAAGCCCGCTTGGTGTCGCTTTCGACATAGGCATATTGGGTGTTTTTCCAGCGCTCCATCAGCCGGTCGCGTTGCGTATAGGCCAGCGCGGTATACAGGTAATGGATGGACTTGCAGTTTTTGTCCCGCCCGAGCGTATGGCTGAAATAGCGACGAAAATCCAGTGCGATGCTGTCCGGATCCATGCCCAGCGCGGGCAGCTCGGTGAGCTTGTCTGTCGGTGTGCTTCTGGTTGCTTGTTTAAGTTCCATGATGTGTGCCATGAGTTGAATACAGTCAAGGTGAATTGTCCGACTGCGGATGTTCACCGCAGTCGGCAATGAAGCTGATATTACAGCAATATTGATGCCAGCAAGCCAGCCGGCTTACCGTCCCAGCACCTTCATGTACACCGCCCGATAAGCCTTCGCACTGGTTTCCCAGCTGAAGTCCTTGCGCATGCAGTTGGCGCAAAGCGTGTCCCACTTGTGCCGGTCATGATATGCATCGATCGATCGCAATATCGTGGCATACAGGTTAACCGCCGTCATGCCATTGAACACGAAACCGCTGGCAGTGCCGTCCGCGAGCGAGGCAGCCGTGCAATCGACCACCGAATCCGCCAGGCCACCGGTTGCATGCACGATGGGGGGTGTACCGTAACGCTGGCTGTACAACTGGTTCAACCCGCATGGTTCGAATCGGGAAGGCATCACGAACATGTCCGCTCCGGCCTCGATCTGGTGCGAAAGTTCCTCGCTGAACCCGATATGGAGGCCTATCCTGCCGGGAAAGCGATGTGCCAGTTCGCGCGCGGCATTCTGCATATCGGGATCGCCGCTGCCGAGCATGGCCAGTTGAACCGGCAATTCGCATAACAGCGGCACGATTTCCAGCAGGGCATCCAGTCCCTTCTGTTCGGTGAAGCGGCTGATCACGCCGAGCAGCGGCACGTCGGGCTCGATATCCAGCGCAAGTTTGTGCTGCAGCGCTTTCTTGTTTGCGGCCTTGCCTGTGATGTTTGCGCTGCTGTATGGCTTGGCCAGGTAGGGGTCGCTTGCCGGGTTCCATTCTTCCGTGTCGATACCGTTGAGTATCCCGGTCAGGCTGTCGCGGCGCTTGCTCAACAAGCCCTGCATGCCAAATCCGAGCGCCTCGTGCTGGATTTCAGCCGCGTAGTTCGGGCTGACAGTGGTGATGTGGTCGGCGTAGAACAAGCCCGATTTCAAAAATGACATTTTTCCGTAAAACTCCAGGCCTTCGATGCCAAAACTGGATGGCGGCAAATGCAGCAGCTGCACGGCTTCGGGCGGGAAATTTCCCTGGAATGCAAGGTTATGGATCGCGATCAGACTGGGCGCTCCATCCGGCGCGAAATGCAGGTAAGCGGGTGCCAGTCCGGTTTGCCAGTCGTTGCAATGCACCAGATCAGGATGCCAGTCCAGTGGTGTAGCGCCGCTGCCCAGCACAGCAGCCACCTTGGAGAGCAGGCCGAAACGCATTGCATTGTCGGACCAGTCCTGGCCCTCCGGGGATTGGTAAGGGCCGCCTTCGCGCTGATACAGGACCGGGCAATCCAGCACCAGCAACGGAACATCATTGGCCATCGTGACAGACAGGAGACGGGCCATCGGGAATCCCGGCAAATCGTCTAAATTTGCGACCACCTGGGGTTCGGCGAGTTGCTCGATGACCTGGCTATAGCCCGGTACCAGAACGCGCACGTCTACCCCGATCTCGCGAAGCGCGGCGGGCAACGCACCGCTGACATCGGCCAGACCGCCGGTCTTGATCAACGGGGCAATTTCGGAAGTCGCAAACAGGACACCCAGTTCTGCCATCTCAATTTTTCTTTCGGGAATACTCATATAAATCTGCTGGGCGGAGTGTAGTCAAGGATACGGAGATAATCCGCAACATCTGTACTTCTGTCAATTTGCAGGCGGAATGATTATTGGCTGTCGTCGTTCCTACAACCAGCGCATCATGCCCATCTCGAACGGATGGGTCAGCATCTCATGGAAGGGGTAAGCGCGGATATGGTATTCCAGCTTGCCGCATTGCTCGGGCTCCACTTGCAGCGCGAACACATTGTCTCCGGCTTCGTTCGTCGTGCCTGTAGTTTCGAAGCGGTAATGGCGCAAGCTCTGCAATTTTTCATGTTTTGTAAGCAGTCCGATCAGCAGTTCAACCACCACATCTTCAGGCTTGAGGCCGTTCAGCCTGACCGCGATTTCAAAACGCAGATTTTCTCCGAAAACGATTTCCATGCGTTCTGTATCCAGGCGATACAATTCAACACCGGACCAGGCCTTGCGTATGCGCGCCTTCCATTCGGCGACGCGGCGCGCGTTTTCATGCCGGCTTTGCTGGTACAGACGGTGTTGATTGCTCGCAGGCAGGTAGCACTTGGCAAGATACTCCCCAACCATACGTTTGGAATTGAAACGCGGCATGATGGTCGCCATCGAGTGCTTGGCCATTTTCACCCAGTTGGGTGAAAATCCCATCTGGCCGTGGTCATAGTAAAGCGGCACAACCTGGTCCTGCATCACCTCATAGAGCGTGCGCGTCTCTTCCCGTGTACGGATCTCCTCACTCAACGTTTCCGAAACAGGTTTGATCGCCCAGCCGTTCCTGCCGTCGTAGCTTTCACCCCACCAGCCATCCAGCACGGACAGGTTGATCGTACCGTTCATTCCCGCCTTCATGCCGGAAGTACCGCTTGCCTCCAGCGGATAAAGCGGAGTATTCAGCCAGACATCCACGCCCGAGACCAGTTTGCGCGACAGCTCCAGATCATAACCTTCCACCATCAGTATCTTGCCGATGAATTCCGGCATCTTTGAGATATTCGTGACCTGCCGTATCAGATCCTGGCCGGGTATGTCAGCCGGATGCGCTTTGCCGGCAAAAATGAACACCACCGGACGATCGGCACCGTCAACGATTGCACGCAGCCAATCGAGGTCTCCGAACAGCATCGTTGCCCGTTTGTAGGTTGCGAATCTGCGCGCAAAGCCGATTGTCAGGATGTTCGGGTTTTCCGGATTGACATATTTGAGCAGGCGGTCCAGGTGCGCCTCGGAGCCGTGATTGCGGAAATGCTGGGCACTGATGCGTTCGGCGACCAGATTCAGCATTTTTGCCTTGAGCGACTGGCGCACGCTCCAGAACAGGTGGTCCGGGATATTCCGCACGCGTTCCCAGAATTCCACGTCGTTCATGCGCGCGCTCCATTCCAGCCCGAGATGCCGTTCAAGCACCTCTATCCATTCCGAGGCCAGGAACGTCGGTGCATGCACCCCATTGGTGATATAGGTCATCGGATTTTCGTTGGGCTGGATTTCCGGCCACATGTCCCCGCAGATATTCGAGGAAACCAGGCCATGGACGCGAGACACGCCGTTTGTATAGCGCGATCCGCGTATCGCCAGTGCAGTCATGTTGAAGTCGGCGCTATCGCTGGAACTTCCCAGGGACATGAATTCGTCCCGGTTGAGTTTGATTTCCGGGTAGTAGTGTTCAAAATATGCCTGAACCATGGTGTCGCTGAAATGGTCATGCCCGGCCGGCACCGGGGTGTGGGTGGTGAAGACGGTGTTGACCGCGACAGATTCCAGTGCGGAGGCAAAGTCCAGGTCATCGTCCCTGATTTGCTGGCGTATCCTCTCCAGAACCAGGAATGCCGCGTGGCCTTCGTTGATATGCCAGACAGTCGGTTTCAAATCCAGCACTTTCAGCGCGCGCACGCCGCCGATACCCAGCACGATTTCCTGTTCCATGCGCATCGCCTTGTCGCCGCCATACAGCCGGTGCGTGATGTCGCGATCATGCGGACTGTTGCTGGGCAGGTCGGTATCCAGCAGATATAGCGTGATGTGCCCTATCCTGGCTTCCCATATCTTGACATTGACCGTTCGGCCAGGCAGGTCAACCGTCGTGCCAGCCTCAGTCCCGTCCGCGAGTTTTGACGGGACGATGGGCAGATCTGCAAAATGGGAATCGCTGTTGGTTGCTATCTGGTTGCCGTCGCTGTCTATGGCCTGATGAAAATAACCCTGGCGATAAAGCAGACCGACACCGATGAACGGCAGGCGCAGATCGCTGGCGGCTTTGCAGTAGTCTCCGGCAAGAATGCCAAGGCCGCCCGAATAAATCGGGAAGCTTTCGTGAAATCCGAACTCGGCACAGAAGTAGGCGACCAGATCATCAGTGTGCAGCCAGTCCGCGCCGCTGGGCGGCAAATGGTGGCCATGGTAGGTATCGAAAGCGGCCAGCACACGGTTCAGATTGCCGATGAATATCTGGTCTACGGATGCATCCAGCAGACGCTGTTCGTCCACCCGCTTCAGAAAGGCCTTGGGACTGTGTCCGGTGGCCTTCCACAATCCGGGATGCAGCCGCGCGAATAACGCGCGTGTCGGACGGTCCCAGCTATACCAGAGATTGTTCGCAAGCTCGTTCAGGCGCGCCAGACGTGGCGGAATCTTTGGCCGAACCTGCAATATATAGGTGGTGCTTTTTTCCATTGATTGAAATGCTCACGCCAATATTCGGAACCTGATCCGGGAGTGCGGCGATTATAGCGCAAGCACAAACCTTATCGAGGGTGTGAAGGATGGTCTTGCAGCGATATCAACGGCTGCCATTTTGGCGAATGGCTCATCCTTGTCAATCGACGAGCATCGCGTTCAATAGAATCGGAAAGTATAAAGCAGGTCGAACGCGTCTTCGGTGCCCGTGCGGGTAACGATCGTGATACGCGGGGTCAGCGTATAGCTGAATATGGTAACGCTGCCCGCTTCATTCAGGCTTTGTTCATAACTGATGCGGGCCCGCGACGACAGTTGCTTGCCGACCGTGACTTTCTGGACCTGTTGTGAATCCGCACCGGTTTGCTGGCTCAGTGAAAACTGGTCGATGCCGAGTGTCTTTCCCAGTTGGCTGCTGGATTGTCCACCCAGAATGCTGCCTGCGGCGGCAATCAGCAATGACGAATCGACCCCGCTGGTATCCGGAACACGCCCAAGCACGATCCAGGATAGTTTTTCCGCGTCCGGCACATCGGGTGTGGATACCAGCCGCACCAGCGGGTGACGCACCGTGCCGGTGACCTCGACTCCCGCTTCGACGGCCAGCCCCTTGCGCAGCGCGAGTATGTTCAGGCCCGGATCGTCCAGCGGCCCCTGGAAATTGATGATGCCGCGCTCGACCTGCAAACGCTGGCCATAGGCGTCGAATACCGCATCCTGCGCCGCGATGCTCCCGGTCACGTGCATCAGTTCGCCGGGTTCGCCGTGCATGGCCAGATTGCCGGCGAGGCGGCCTTCGAATCCCGCCGCACGGATATAAAAATGGTCGCCCAGATCCAGTGTCGCGTTCACCCTGGTGGGCGGGCCCGGGCGGCCTGGCGCTTCCTTTCCGATGATCTGAACATCGTCGGAAAGGACCGGGCGATCGCTGACCGGCTGGTTGATCAGGCCTGCATTCGCCCGTATGTTGCCATCCAGCAACAATGTCTTGCTGGCATAGCGCGCATGGCCGCTGCCTGAAACGAGTATCCATCGGTCGGTACGTTGTGCCAGCGGCAGGTGATCCGCAGTGATAAGCAGATCGCTGTTGTCGCCGACCAGATCAATGCGGCCGCTAGCGCTGATCCGTCCGTTGCCGGCCGGCAGGCTGTATCCCGAGAACAGCTTGTCGCCAGGTGCAGGCTGATAAGGTGCCGAAAATACCAGACGGTCGACATGCACCGCATCGGGTTCGAAGCGCGCTTTCAATTCGCCCTGTTCCAGCCGGACACCCTGGTTCAAAAAGGCCAGACTCAGCGAGCTGCCTTCTGCCTCGCCTCTCAGGCGCGGATTTCCGGGCGTGCCGATCAGGTCGGCATCAAGCTTCAATCGCCCCCCGCTTTGCAGATTGCTGTCCACTATCGGCCCGATCCAGGATAGATCGTCCGAGACCAGATGCAGATGTCCGGTCAGCGGCGAGTCCGACGGGATCGTCCAGCCCGTCGGGCTGTGCGTTATCGGCATGCTGGCCTGGGCCTTGATGTCTCCGAGATGAGTACCTTTGGCAATCAGCTGCAAATGCAGCTTGTCCTGTTCCGCGCTCACGGACAGTTGCAGGTCGCTCAATCCAAGCTGTTTTCCTGATTCGGGATTCACTACCCAGTCACCGCTTTCGCGATGTACCTCGAATTGCCCATGGAGATGCGCATCGGCCGCCACATCCCAGGCTCCGCCGATGCGTATGGTATCGAATGCCTGCGCATAAGCGGGCTGGTCGGGACCGGATTTCAGACTCTGCATGTTTACCGCGCGGACGTTCAGGCCGTTGAAGTGTCCGGCGGTATGCCAATGCTGCGGTGTCCATTGCAGACCGGAAAGCTGGATCTGGCCGCCCGCAAAATCCGCATCTGCAGTACCGAGTTCGATGGAATTCCTTGCAAGCGTCAGCGGCACCTCCCGCAACAAGCGGAACGGCAGCATGCCTTGTGCGGACAGTTCATCGATTTTGCCGCGCCATTGCAGGGATTTCCAGCCCTGTGACGGATCGCTCAAACCGCCATCCATCTTCAGCGTCACTTCCCCGGACCTTTCCTGTTCCTGCTCGATGCGGGCCGATGCCAGCAGGCTGTGATGCGCCCTGCTGCCCTTCAACTCGAGACTTGCTTGCGGAACATTTATCGTGCCGCTACCGCGAAATCCAGTGATGCCCAGATTCATCTGCATCGAGGATGCAGCCAGATCACCACTTCCGTCCAGAGTTGCGAAGCGCTGTCCGCCGGGTAAAGAGAGATCTTTCGCGCGAGCGGTGAACTGCAGTCTGGGATTTGCAATGCTTCCGGATAACTCAGCATTTCCGGCCAGCTGGCCGTTCCAGCCGTTCCCGATTTGCGCCAGATTGGCGGCATCGATCGTCAACTTCACCCGGCTTGATTGTGAACCGTGAACAAGGTCCATATCGAGGTGATTGTCGCCGATATTCAGGGCGAGGTTCCCTTTCGCGCTGTCGATACCGGAAAATTCGAGGCGGCCATGGCCGTTGATATCGTATTTTCCGTATCGGCTGTTTGTCATATCAAACTGCAGGGTACCTGTGGCTCGCGGGGCGAGGGAACCGGAAATTTCCAGTCGGGCATTCAGATTGGTAGCAGATGTATCTGCAAGCTGCGACAGGTTCAGCCTGCGCAGCCGGCTGGAGAAACGGAAGGTGCGGCGCCGGTCCAGCGCCAGCTGTCCATTTCCGCTCAGTTCGGTCTCTCCCCGGGTCACGCGCAAACTGGAAAGATTGATTACGTCTCGGTGCAGGTCAAGTTCGCCGTGAATATCGGACTCGCCGTCACGGAGTGCCATGATCGCATGCTGATTGTCGAGCGTAATGTCACCCTGAAAGGAAGTGACCGGAAGATGCGTATAAAAAGCGGCAGCGTCCAGATCGCGCACCTTCAGCTGTGCGCCCAGCTTGCCGCTAAGCCGCTCCCATGAGATTGTTCCGGTCAGATGGCCGTGATCGAGAAGATGCGCGTCAAGCTGCTGCAGTTGCCAGCGCGATGCGGACAGACGCACCTGCGCCGTGATGCCGCGCACGGGAAGACCATTTTGGTCCAGCGCAGCGACTACGGTGTTGCGCAACCGCAGCGATCCCTCCAGAACACCATCCTGTGTGCCATGGAGGTCGGCATTTCCGCTGACGAGTGCGGGCGGAGCGCCGTTGAACAGTTGCCCGGGATTGATACCGCTGAATGAGAGTTTCAGGCGGCTTACCGGCACCTTGGAGAACGGCTCAATCTGCGCCGAGCCATTCACACTTCCAGCAGCAGCCTTGGCGTCGAGGCTGACAGCGACGTGCTGCAAATCACCAAGGGCTTTGGCGGAGAAACGCATCGGGTGCTTCCGGCCGGCAAGTTCCATCTCGGTTTCAAGCGCAGCCTGTGCATTCAGTGCATAGGGTTTTGCGGTGGATATCTCACCCGAGCCGGAAAAGACTCCGTACGGCAGCTGGATGCGCAGCAACTGCAGGCGGTGCAGTTTGGCGCCACCCGTGTAGCGGGCTTCGACATCCTTTGCGACAAACGCGGGTTTGGCGCCTTCCCTGCTGCTCAGGCTTAGCGAGCCTGCCTTCATGTCCAGCACGCTTACCGTGAAGGGCAAGCCCAGGTTTTCCGGCAACGCGGGAGACTTTCCGGACGGCAAGGACAGTATTTCGATCCGACCGGCGTGCAAAGCGTCAATCCTGAGTTCGCCTTGCAGCAAAGCTGCGGGCTGCCATTCAATTTGCATTTCATGCGCGGTGACACGCCAGCCATTGCCGCGCAGCACCATCTGCTGCAAGTTGATGGTGTCCAGCAAGGTGCCGCTGACATCGGTAGCGTCAAACCTGCCCGCGCTTTGATGCTCGGCCATGTTGACCAGCCAGCGCAGGCCGGATGCGGAGGCAAACAGCCATGCGCCTGCCCCGGCAATCACCAGAAAGACGGACAGCAGTAACACCATCCATTTTCGGCGCGCAACGGTTTTCAGCAGGGTACCCATCAGAATGCGACCTGGATGGAAAAATGCATGCGCACCCCAGGCTGGCCCTTGCCTCGCGCAAAATCCAGCGCCAGCGGGCCGACCGGGCTGCGCCAGCGGGCGCCGATGCCGTAACCCTGTGACAAGTGCAGCTCGGACAGCACGTCGGCCGCGCCGCCGACATCGTAGAACAATGCTGCCCCGAATTTTCCGAACCAGTGCGTGTATTCGGCGCTGCCGGTCGCCATCACCCGCCCGCCGACCACCGCACTGCCTTCAATAACGCCCAGGCTCTGGAATGCGAAACCTCGCACGGTTTGCGTGCCGCCGACGCGGAACAGATAGTCCTGCGGTATGCCGACGGCCGAGGGCGCGGCCGTATATCCGCCTTCTACGCGCAGCGTGCCCACGTCGCGTCCACTCAACGGCAGCCATATCTGCTCGCGAACATAGCTGCGCACAAAATTCTGGTCGGACAGCGCTGCCTTGCTTCCTCCGCCCACCAGCAGCTGTGTCATCGATCCCGACATAGGGAACAGCGGGTTGTCCACCACACGCCGGTTCCAGTGCCAGTCGAGCACCAGTGCCTTGACGGATTCCGGAATGCCGCCGAGCGGTATTTGCTGTTCCCTCTGGCCATTCAGGCCGATGCCGGTTTCTATGCCAAACTGGGTGCGGCTGCGTGTTGCTCCGATCTTGTAGGTGCGTGTTTCCAGGCCCTGAATCTGCGTTTTTTCGGCGCTGGCATTCCAGGCCAAACGGTAGCCCAGCGGGTTGGGCTGGGTACCGAGCAGTGCCGACAGGGTCTGACGGTTCTGTTCGAATAACCAGGAACTGTTCAGTATCCAGGCCTTGTTCAGGAAATTGTAGCTCTGGTAACCGATCTGGTTGCGCACCCCGTTATTGGTGCTATAGCCGATACCCAGCGATATCTTGCGCGATTGCGCTTCGACAATCTTTACCCTGACCGGAACCGTCAGCGGCCCGGCCTGTTTATCGGCTGATATAACATCGAAATTGACCAGCACCGAACTGAATTGGGGCATGCTCTGCAGCTGGTTCTGAAATGACAGCAACAGCTTGCGATCGTAGGGCTGACCCGGTCTGAAGGATGCGTAACGTCTGATCAGTGACGGTTTGTAGCGTTCCAGCCCGCTTACCTGCAATTCGCCGAACAGGAAACGCGGGCCGGAATCCACGACGACATGCAGGGTTGCGCTGGCTTTGGCGGGATCGACCTTGGCGGAGCTTTCGACCAGGCGTGCTGCGGCATAATCCCGACCTGCCACCTGTGCCAGAAGACCGGCTTTCGCTTCGTCCCAGTCCGAAGCCCGGAAAGGCATTCCCGGCCGCAATGACCACTCGGCACGCAACTGTTTTATTCGAGCATCGTTCCGTGAAAGCGACAGATCGCCACGGAATTCGATGCTGACTTCGGTGACAACCGTTCTACGCCCGGGAATCACTTCCAGCTCGAGCACTCCGGCCGGTGTGACAGAGCGCAATACCACCTTGCTGGAAAAGTAACCTTCGGTCGCGAGCAATTCCGGGATTTCGCGCTGTGCGCGTCGCATGAAAATGGCACGATCGTTATCATTCAACAGCAGGTTGTCGGGAAGTACGAAATACTTCGACAGAACGCCGCGCACCGCTTCTGGTGAAATCAGATTGACAGCGGGGATAGTGCTGCCTTTGGCCAATGCCAGCCCCGGAACTAGGCAGACACAGAACACGATCAGCATGAGCTGGCATGTTCTGCGTTTGAGCGTTCCCAGTTGCGCCAGGATCAATTCTGGGCAGGCTAAACGTTGGCTATTGCGCCGGGCGGATCGGATGGTGCACCTGGTATCCCGGTTGGCTCTGCCCAGCATGTCCCGTTTGTCCAGCGCCGACTGCATATGCCCCCCGGGAATCAGTTCCAGCAATGCGGCTTGTATCGGCTGGCGCAGATCCGTATCGTGGTTGAAAAGAATATCGCCGTACAAATTATATTACTTAATTCGCCTGCCACAGCCAATTCGGGGGAACAATGGACTGGTATTGGGATAAATCCGCGCTTATGGTGCCCGGGACCGGAATCGAACCGGTACGAGGGGTTAAGCCTCGACGGATTTTAAGTCCGTTGTGTCTACCAATTTCACCACCCGGGCGGATACTGGAGGCGAGACCCGGAATCGAACCGGGATAGGCGGATTTGCAATCCGCTGCATAACCATTTTGCTATCTCGCCGTAGTGCAAAACCACGCTTTGGAAATGAGTGAGGGAAAGCCAGAATGCTTTCCCTCAGATTTGGAGCGGGAGAAGAGTCTCGAACTCTCGACCTATACCTTGGCAAGGTATCGCTCTACCAACTGAGCTACTCCCGCAAAACGAGTTGCGCATTATAGGGATATTCAAATTCCTGTCAATAATTTAACTCGGAACAATCAGCGAAATGCATCTTCAAGCTTGAAAAGTCGCGCAAAGTTCTCGGTGGTGCGGCGCGCCACTTCGTCAATGCTGATGCCGCGCAGCATCGCGATCTCTGCGGCGACATGCTTCACATAGGCGGGCTCGTTGAGTCTGCCGCGATGCGGGACAGGCGCAAGATAAGGCGAGTCGGTTTCGATCAGCATTTGCTCGAGCGGTACACGCCGGGCTATTTCCTTCAGTTGCGCCGCATTCTTGAAAGTGACGATGCCGGAAAAGGAAATGTAGAAACCCATGGCCATTGCAGCTTCGGCAACTTCCCAGGATTCGGTGAAGCAATGCATCACACCGCCAGCCTCGGCAGCATTTTCTTCTTTCATGATACGCAAGGTATCGTCTGCCGCCGAGCGGGTATGAATGATCAGCGGTTTGTCTATCGCGCGCGCGGCACGGATATGGGTGCGAAATCTTGCGCGTTGCCATTCCAGATCGCCCTTCAGGCGAAAATAATCCAGCCCGGTTTCGCCGATGGCAATAATCCGCGGATTCTGCGCCAGTTCGACCAGGCGGGCGACATCGGGCTCCTCGACGCCTTCGTAGTCGGGATGCACGCCCACCGAGGCATAGATGTTCGGGTACAGTTCGGCAAGGGCGAGCACCTGCGGAAAATCCGCCAGGTTGACCGACACGCACAATGCTTTGATCACTTCGCTGTCGCGCATATGCGCCAGCACATCACCGATATTCGCGGCGAGCTCCGGAAAATTGATATGACAGTGTGAATCGACGAACGACATGATTATTCGAGCATTAGTTGGCAATACGCAAGCAACAGCGATTCATAAAACAGTTTCGGGTTCAGCGTGTGCCTTGCTTCCCGTTTCGCTGATTGCAGGTGTTTCTGCAGACGTGCCAGGTTCAATGCTGCTACCGGACCCACCAGATTTTTGATCACGGATTCTTCGCCGGGGTGATAGCGTAGCCGCCCGGCCAGCTTCATCGAAGCCAGATCGTAGCTCCATTGCTGCAGCCATTGTACTACCATGACCTGTTCGGTTTTTTGCAGCGCGTCCGCCAGCGCAAACGCATCGAGAACTGCGGGTTGGCGCACGGCGCGCAGCATCATGGCGCGTTCTGCGCCGCCAAGCTGTTCATCCAGCTGGAGCGCCAGCAATGGAGCAAAACCCGAGGCAGCAAGAACATCGGCGGAATTTTTGACGCCCTGTTCGGCCAGCCAGCGCGCTGCACTCGCTGTATCCGGTGTCGGCAACGGGAACGCAATGCAGCGGCTCAGAATGGTCGGCAGCAATTGCTGGGGTTTGTGCGACACCAGGATGAACAACAGTCCGGGAGGCGGTTCTTCCAGGCTTTTAAGCAGCGCATTGGCGGCATTCGGGTTCATGCTCTCGGCCGGGTGTATCACGATCACGCGCCTGCCGCCCTGATGCGCGGTCATTCCGAAAAAATCTGCCAAACCGCGAATTTGCGCGACAGAGATCTGCTTGCTGGGCTTTTTTCCGGACTCGGTTTCCTCGCCATCCAGGCTCATGGATTCCGGCTGCAAGATGCGGAAGTCGGGATGTGAGCCTTGCTCGAACCAGTGGCAGGAAGGGCATTTTCCGCAAGCAGTATTTGATTCACCAGGTTCCTGGCACAGCAGACTACGGGCGTAATTGATTGCAAGGTCCAGCTTGCCTATGCCCGCGCTGCCCCTGAACAGCAGCCCGTGTACCGGACCATTGCGCAGTGCCTGCAAGCGCGCCCAGTCCTTTTTTTGCCAAGGATAAATATCTTTCATATCATACTAATGAGATAATGTTTTCAAGTTGAAGCTTAACTTTTTCCAGGTTCTGTGCTGCATCAATCACCGCGTATCTTTGCGGGTGTTGCTGGATGCGTTTGTGGTATCCCTCCCGCACCCGCTCGAAAAAATCGGCCTGTTCCTGCTCGAAGCGGTCCAGCGAGACATTATTGGCCAGGCGTTGCCGGGCGATATCGACCGGGACGTCGAAGAACAAGGTCAGGTCGGGCTGCAAGTCTGGATGCACCCATTGTTCAAGCTGGCTCAACTTTTCCCAGCTCAGGCCTCTCCCGCCACCCTGGTATGCAAAGCTGGCATCGCTGAACCGGTCCGAAATCACCCACTTTCCTGCGCGCAGTCCCGGCCTGATCACCTGTTCGATGTGTTCCAGTCGGGCAGCAAACATCAGCAACGCCTCGGTACCGATATTCATCGGCCGGTTCAACAGGATTTCGCGCAATTGCTCGCCCAGCAAGGTACCGCCCGGCTCGCGGGTAACCACAACATCGAGGCCGCGTTGCCTCAGTGTTTCGGCAAACCATGCGATATGGGTACTTTTTCCTGCACCGTCCATGCCTTCAAATGTGATGAATTTGTTCATAAATTCGGTGCTTGTTGAAATCGGATTGTCAGTTTCCGGCTTGACCATCGAGTCTATTCCGGGAGTCAGATTGTCTGCCGGCGCATACACTCATTTCTGGTATCGATCGACTGCCTGGTTGTGCTTGCTCAAACTGCTGGAAAATTGCGAACTGCCGTCGCCTCGTGCAACGAAATAAAGCGCGTCTGTCTTCGCCGGGTGCAGCGCTGCCTGCAATGATGCCGCGCCGGGCAGGGAAATCGGCGTCGGCGTCAGGCCTTTGCGCCTGTAGGTATTGTAAGCGTTATCGGCAAGCAAATCGCGCTTGCGCAGGTTTCCGTCAAACTTGTCGCCCAGGCCGTAAATCACCGTCGGATCGGATTGCAGCAACATGCCTTTCCTTAGCCTGTTCACAAATACGCCGGCGATCATATTCCGGTCGCCGGGCGTCCCGGTTTCCTTCTCGATGATGGAAGCCAGTATCAGTGCCTGATAGGGGGTCTGAAGCGGCAGATCCGGTTCGCGCGCCAGCCAGAGCTGTTGCAGGTGTTTTTGCATGGTCTGATAGGCGCGCTTTAGTATTTTCAGGTCACTGCTGCCCGCAGCGAAGTAGTAGGTGTTCGGAAAAAACAGCCCCTCCGGATGGGTTTCGGTCGCACCAATATGTTGCAGTATCTGTTCGTCGCTCAGACTGGCCGAATCATGGGTGATATCCGGATTGGCATTCAGCGCTTCGCGCATCTGTTTGAAAGTCCAGCCCTCTATCACGCTGATCTGGCTAAGGCTGACCTCGCCGGAACTGATGATTTTCAACAGCTGAAGCGGCGACACGGGATGTTCCAGCGCGTAATTGCCCGCCTTGAGTTGCCCGGATTTGCCGAGCAGGCGAGCAAGCCAGGCAAACTGCCAGCCTTGATCCAGCAACCCCGATTGCTGCAATTGCCGCGCAGTGCTTTTCAGGCTGCTGCCCTGCTTCAGGGTGAATTCGAACGGGGTGGCAGGCAGCGTTAATGGCTTGAGTGCGTAATAGCCGATACCTGCGATACCCAGCATCAGCACCAGCAAAAACAGATTAAATAGCTTTTTCATCAAATTTCAGTCTCGTTTGACCAGGCCTGCAGGATCTGCGTTGCTACTGGAAAATTATTCCAGCGACTCTGTTCGAGTTCCCGTATCGGCCACAATCCGATAACACTGTTTACCACGAATAACTCGTCGGCTTGCTTCACCTCATCCATGCCGATATTGCGAATTTCCACAGGCATATTGTTCTGTTCTGACCATTCGATCACCCGGTCACGCTGCACGCCCGCAACGCCGCTATGCGACAACTCGGGTGTAATCAGTTTACTCCCGGATACGACAAACAGATTGCTGCGTGTGCCTTCAATCACATTGCCATCCGTATCCTGCATCAGGCCTTCGGCAATTTCCGGGTCCAGAACACGTGTATCATTGCATTCCGCGGCGGCCAGCACGTTTTCCAGGCGGTTCAGGTGCTTTATTCCAGCCAGGCGGGGTTGTCGACCCAGGCGGAGCTGGCACAGTTTTGCGCGAATTCCGTGTGTCGCCAGGTCGGCAGGATAATCTGGCAAAGGGGAGATATCCCAGAAATGGGTGATTTCCGCATCGAACTGGGGCGCATAACCACGGTTTCCCTGACCGCGCGTGACAACCAGTTTTACCACACCCTCGTGGTGTTGTGTGAGCAGGTAATCCAATTCTGCGGATAGCTGCCCGGCATCGGGACAGGCTATGCCCAGCGCGCTGCAGTCGTTCCGGAGTTTGAGATAGTGCAGTGTCCAGTGTTGCGCTTTGCCGCGGATCGCCCGTATCGTGCGGAATACCCCGTCCCCATAGAGCAGTCCGCGATCACGTATGCTGAGCTTAACGCCGGGCTTGCCATTGACCAGCATCGCGGCAGGAGACTATACCTTGCGCAACACCAGTGTGCCGTTGGTTCCACCGAAACCGAAATTATTGTTCATCGCGACATCGATCTTCATATCGCGTGCAACATTCGGGCAGTAGTCCAGATCGCATTCCGGGTCTTGTTCAAAAATGTTGATGGTCGGTGGCGAAATCTGGTGGTGCAGCGCCAGCGCACAGAATACCGTCTCTACCCCGCCCGCTCCACCGAGCAGGTGACCGGTCATCGATTTGGTCGAATTCACGACCAGCCGCTTTGCATGATCGCCAAATGCGAGTTTGATCGCATCGGTTTCATTCTTGTCGCCAAGCTGGGTCGAGGTGCCATGCGCATTGACGTACTGAACAGCTTCCGGACTCAAGCCTGCATTACGAAGTGCATTCAGCATGCTGCGCCTTGGACCGTCCGTATTCGGGGAGGTAATATGGTAGGCATCGCCGCTCATGCCGTAGCCGGCAAGTTCCGCATAGATCCGGGCACCGCGCGCCTTGGCGTGTTCGTATTCCTCCAGCACCAGCACCCCCGCGCCTTCGCCGATCACAAAGCCGTCCCTGTCCTTGTCCCAGGGACGACTGGCTGTTGCCGGATCGTCGTTGCGCGTGCTGAGCGCACGAGCCGAAGAAAAACCGCCTACCGCCAGTGCACTGACCGTTGATTCGGAGCCGCCGGCAATCATCACATCGGCATCGCCATATTCGATGATGCGGGCCGATTCGCCGATGCAGTGGGTGCCGGTGGTGCACGCAGAAACCATCGCCAGATTCGGGCCTTTCAATCCGTACATTACGGACAGGTTGCCGGAAATCATGTTGATGATCGTGCCCGGGATGAAGAACGGCGATATTTTTCGCGGCCCTGCTGCGAGGTAATCGTTGTGAGTTTCCTCGATCATCGGCAATCCGCCGATCCCGGAACCGATGTTTACGCCGATACGCTCGGCATTCTGCTCGGATACTTCCAGTCCGGAGTCCTTCCACGCCTCCATTCCGGCAACCAGCCCGAAGTGGATAAACCTGCCCATGCGCCGGGCATCTTTGGCGGAAAGAAATTGCGTGACATCGAAATCCTTTACTTCGCCTGCAATTTGCGCCGCCATGGCGCTGGCATCAAAGTGGGTGATTCTGGAAATGCCGGATTTTCCTGCGACGATATTCTGCCAAACGGCGGGAATCCCTATCCCCACGGGGGAAATGATTCCCAATCCGGTAACGACGACTCTACGCTTAGACAACAAATTGACTCCGCCAGACAGAAAGGATGGAACTACAGGAAACGAGGATTTATGAAATGAGGCAGGTTACTTCTGGTGCGCCAGGACGTAGTCGATGGCCTGCTGCACGGTGGTGATTTTTTCCGCATCTTCGTCAGGTATGTCGCACTCGAACTCTTCTTCAAGGGCCATTACCAGTTCGACGGTATCCAGGGAATCGGCTCCCAGATCGTTGACAAAAGAAGACTCATTCTTGACTTCAGATTCGTTTACGCCCAGTTGCTCGGCGACGATCTTTTTAACGCGTTGTTCAATAGACATCTTAACTCTCCCACCCTGATTAAAGTTCAAAAAAACAGCGGCATTGTATCAAATTTGCGAAAAAGTCCAAACTACTTGTGTTCGTTTACGGGTAGACCAGAGGCCATGC
>JAJDNO010000046.1 GCA_022340615.1 Gallionella sp.
TCGCTACTCGAACAGAATGTTCATGTTGTTAGTAAAGCCATTAGGTTAAAAACTTATTCAGTGGGAGCGTCAATTAAAAACTCTGTCACCGATTTACTGATGCTGTTCACGATATGAAGTTCCCCGCAGAAACACTCTGGATTAGCTATGCACACTGGAGTCTACAACGATGGCAGCACAATAGATGGCAGGTCATTTCGTACTGATTGCTCAATTCCGCAATTGACCGCCATGAAGAAATCTGGCATCCGGCCGCTTCTGGCACGTTGCGAAACTACATGTTGCCATATTGATTGCTGGAAAGCAGCTTGACGCGAACTGCCGTTATTGGCCGATTGCAGACATTGATCTTGCCGCATATCCCCGTCCAATCAACACGGGGACTATAAATATAAGCCCGTAACTTAACAGCAAAATCCCGAATCAATATAGAACGATATTGTCTCCAAATGTCTCAACCTGACCCGCTTGCCCGGAATTTGCTTGTCCAAATCCATCCCAACCCTTCCCCCGACTTTATGTAGAATACGCCCCCGCAATCAGTCGCACCCGACTTACAAACGCTTTAGTTAGCCTTACCCAGACAAATAAATGGCAAAAAATACCTACGACGAATCCAGTTTCAAAGTTCTGCGCGGTCTCGAACCGGTTCGCCAGCGGCCGGGGATGTACACCAATCTCGAATCTCCAAACCACCTGATCGCCGAAGTGGTGGACAACGCCTGCGACGAGGCGCTGGCCGGCTACGCGAAGCACATCGCGGTCACCGCGCACACCGACGGCTCGATAACGGTTGTTGACGACGGGCGGGGTATTCCGGTCGGCATCCATCCCGAAGAAAAAGTATCGGTGGTCGAGGTCGCGTTCACGGTTTTGCATTCAGGCGGCAAGTTCGACAAGGAATCGGGCGGTGCGTACAAATTTGCCGGCGGGTTGCACGGCGTAGGTGTGGCAGTGACCAATGCACTGTCCAACAAAGTCGAGGTCACGGTTTACCGTGACTGCGGCGAATATTTCGTGCGCTTCAGGAACGGAGTCGCCGAAGCACCGCTCAAGCGCATCGGCGATTGCCCGAAGAAGCAGTCCGGCACGATGGTGCGCGCCTGGCCGAATGCAAAGTATTTCGACACGCCCAGTGTGATCCTGCCGCAACTGGAACGCTCGCTGCGCTCCAAGGCGGTGCTGCTGCCCGGCGTCAGTATCTCGCTGCTTACCGAAAAGACCGGCGATACGAAATCATGGTCCTACCCAGACGGCCTGCGCGGCTACCTGGCCGAGGCGACTGACGATCAGGAACTGGCAGTGCCGATCTTCGCGATGGAGAAGTTCGTATCGGCGGGCAGCGACAGCGGCTATGCCGAGGGCGAAGGCGCGGCCTGGGCGATCGTGTGGTCGGCCGAAGGCGCAGTGGTGCGCGAGTCCTATGTAAACCTGATCCCGACCTGGTCGGGCGGCACGCACGACTCGGGACTGAAGGACGGCGTGTTCAATGCGGTGAAGAATTTCGCCGAGTTGCACGGCATGCTGCCCAAGGGCGTGAAGCTGGTGTCGGACGACGTGTTTTCGCGCGCGAGTTTCGTGCTGTCCGCCAGGGTGCTCGACCCGCAGTTCCAGGGACAGACCAAGGACAAGCTGGTGTCGCGCGACGCGCTGCGGCTGGTGTCGCTCATGGTGAAGGACCCGCTGGACCTGTGGCTGAACGAGCATGTCGATTACGGCAAGCGCATCACCGAGCTGGCGATCCAGCAGGCACAGACGCGGATGCGCTCGGCGCAGAAGGTCGAAAAGAAGAAAGGCTCGTCGGTCGCGGTGCTGCCGGGCAAACTGACCGATTGCAGCTCAAGCGACGCGAGCCGCACCGAGCTGTTCCTGGTCGAGGGCGATTCGGCGGGCGGCTCGGCCAAGCAGGGACGCAACAAGGAATTCCAGGCGGTGCTACCGTTGCGCGGCAAGGTGCTGAACACCTTCGAGGTCGAGAAGGACCGGCTGTTTGCGAACAACGAGATCCACGACATCGCGGTCGCAATCGGCGTGGACCCGCACGGCCCGGACGAAGATGTGGACCTGTCCGGCCTGCGCTACAACGGCATCTACATCATGGCCGATGCCGACGTGGACGGCGCGCACATCTCGACGCTGCTGCTGACGCTGTTCTTCCGCCACTTCTACAAGGTGGTGCAGGCGGGCAAGGTCTTCCTTGCGCAGCCGCCGCTGTTTCGCGTGGACGTACCCGCGCAGGGCAAGAAGCCGATCCGCAAGATCTACGCGCTGAACGAGGGCGAACTGGAAGCCATCGAGGACCGCCTGCGCCAGGAAAAAATCCGCGAGGGTTCCTGGTCGATCTCGCGCTTCAAGGGACTGGGCGAAATGAATGCCGAACAGCTGTGGGACACCACGCTGAACCCGGACACGCGACGCGCGCTGCGCGTGGATGCTTCCGCGCTGTCGTACAGGGAAAACATGGAGATGTTCAACATGCTGATGGGCAAGCAGGAAGCATCGACACGACGCGCGTGGCTGGAATATCACGGCAATGAAGTCACGGGGGATGTATAAGGATGGGCAAAAAACCAGACAACCAGGAGCAGAGCAACCTCATGCTGGCTGAAGCTTCCGGCGAAGTTGCAGTGGCCGAGCAGGCGACTGCCGAGACCTCGACCGGGGGCGGCAACGGAGGCGGCACAAAACAATTTGCTCCTCTCCCCGCATTGCCGGACGGCGACGAGGTGCCGATCGCGCTGTATGCCGAGCGCGCCTACCTGGAATATGCGGTATCGGTGGTAAAAGGCCGCGCACTGCCGGATGTTTGCGACGGACAGAAGCCGGTGCAGCGGCGCATCCTCTACGCGATGCGCCAGATGGGGCTGACACACAACAGCAAACACGTGAAGTCGGCGCGCGTGGTCGGCGACGTGCTCGGCAAATACCACCCACACGGCGACTCTTCGGCCTACGAGGCCATGGTGCGGCTGGCCCAGGATTTCTCGCTGCGCTATCCGCTGGTGGAAGGTCAGGGCAACTTCGGTACGCGCGACGGCGACAACGCCGCGGCAATGCGCTATACCGAGGCCCGTCTCACACCTTTGGCCGACCTGCTGCTGTCCGAGATCGACATGGGCACGGTGGATTTCGTGCCCAATTACGACGGTGCATTCAAGGAACCATCGATGCTGCCGGCCCGGCTGCCGATGGTGCTGCTCAATGGCGCGTCGGGCATCGCGGTCGGCATGGCAACCGAAATCCCCCCGCACAACCTGCGCGAAGTTTCGAAGTCCGCAATGGAACTGGTGCGCAATCCTGACCTCGCCGACAAGGCGCTGCTTGCATCCATTAAAGGACCGGATTTCCCCGGCGGCGGACAGATCATCTCGTCGACTAGCGATATCCGCGACTGCTACCTGTCCGGGCGCGGCTCGCTGAAGATGCGCGCGCGCTGGACGATCGAGGAACTGGCGCGCGGCCAATGGCAGGTCGTCGTTTACGAGCTGCCGCACGGTGTGTCCACGCGCAAGGTGCTGGAGGAGATCGGCGAGCTGACCAACCCCAAGGTCAAGGCCAACAAGAAGAGCCTGTCGCAGGACCAGGTGCAGACCAAGCAGCTGATCCTCTCGGTGCTGGATGCAGTGGCAGACGAATCGGACAAGTCGCAGGCGATCCGCCTGGTGTTCCAGCCCAAGTCGTCGCGCCAGTCGCAGGACGAGCTGATGAATGTGCTGCTCTCGCACACCAGCCTGGAAGCATCCGCGCAGGTCAACATGACGATGATCGGTCTGGACGGACGCCCGCAGCAGAAGCCGCTGGCGAAGATCATCCGCGAATGGGTCGAATTCCGCATCGGCACCGTGCGCCGCCGCTGCGAATTCCGCCTCGGCCAGGTCAACGACCGCCTGCACATACTCGAAGGCCGCATGGTGGTGTTCCTGAACCTCGACGAGGTGATCGCGCTGATCCGCGAATCGGACGAACCGAAGGCCGCCCTGATCGAACGCTTCGAACTCTCCGACCGCCAGGCCGAGGACATCCTGGAAATTCGCCTGCGCCAGCTGGCGAAGATGGAAGGCATACGCATCGAAAAGGAAATCAAGGCGCTGGAGAAGGAGCGCAAGGAACTGAACCGGCTGCTTGGCAAGGAGAGTGCACTGCGCGAACTTGTCGCGACCGAGATCGAAGCGGATGCGAAAACCTATGGCGACAATCGCCGCACGCTGATCAAGGAAGAAACGAAATCAGCCGTGGTGGTGCCGGTACTGGACGAGCCGGTGACCGTGATCATCTCGAGCAAGCACTGGGTGCGCACCCGCCAGGGACATGGGCTGGACCTGTCCGCACTCGCCTTCAAGGAAGGCGACAGTCTGCTGGGCAAGTACGAATGCCGCACCACAGACCATTGCATCGTGATCTGCGACAACGGCCGCGTGTGCAGCATTCCGGTTGCACAGCTGCCCTCGGGTCGCGGCGACGGCGCGCCGCTCGCGACTTTCATCGAGCTGGCACCCGGCGCGAAAATCGCGCATGCGCTATGCGGCAAGCCGGATCAACAATTGCTGATTGCGACTTCAGCAGGATACGGCTTCACCTGCAAGCTCGGCGACATGGTTGGCCGCAACAAGGCGGGCAAACAGTTCATCACGGTGGACAACGAATCCATCCTGTCTCCCTTCCCGTTCACCGCCACCGAACATTCACTGGTCGCGGCGGTATCTGGCGGCGGCAAGCTGCTGCTGTTCCTGCTCGACGAGATGAAACAGCTGCCCGGCGGCGGCAAGGGCGTGATACTGATGGGGCTGGCCGACAAGGACGAACTCGCGGCGGCCGCGGTGATCAACCAGCCTGAAGTGAGGATAATCGGAAAGGGCGGCGCGAAGGAACAGGTGCTCAAACTGTCTGGCGACTCGCTGCAGAACTGCTTCGGCAAGCGTGCTCGCGCCGGACAACGCCTGCAATCGAGAATCAAACCCAGCCGTATCGAGTAGCACGTCCGGATTGAGCCTCTACGTCCCGATAACTGCCAGCGGTGAACACGCAGCTTACTTGACAATTTTACTTGGTTAAGTCTAATATATCTGCACATTTTGCGGTACAGCTTGCAAGGTGCGGCGTAGATCTATTGATCGATAATCGTTACAGGTCTTTTCCATAAGGAGGATCCTGCCATGTCCCTGAAGCCAGATCAGAAAATGGAAATCGATGAAATCAAGTTTTTCAGCGAACTCGGGTGGTTTGCCACATTGTCTGTAATCGTGGCATCCTTTTCACCATTCCTGGCGGACGTATTCGGCTGAACCGTCAAATTCGCTGCCGGGCAATTCGCCACCCAATAAACAGAAAGGCCAACCGCAGGGTTGGCCTTTTTTCTGATTCGTGTTGCGCTGGTCAGGCGCGCTTTTTGAACTCGTTGGTCCGGGTATCGATCTCGATCTTGTCGCCGATATCGATGAATGCGGCAACCGGCAATTCATAACCGGTGCTGATCTTGGCGGGTTTCATCACCTTGCCGGAAGTGTCGCCGCGCACCGCGGGTTCGGTATAGATCACTTCGCGCACGATGGTGTTGGGCAACTCGACCGAAATGGCCTTCTCGTTGTAGAACACCACCTCGCAAGGCATGCCGTCTTCGATGTAGTTGATCGAGTCGCCCATGCTTTCTGCCTCGATCTCGTACTGGTTGTATTCGCCGTCCATGAACACGTACATCGGATCGGAAAAATAGGAATAGGTGCATTCCTTGCGGTCCAGGATGATCTGGTCGAATTTGTCGTCTGCGCTGTACACGCTTTCCTTCGCGGCTTCGGACAGCAGGTTCTTCATCTTCATCTTGACCACGGAGCCGTTGCGGCCCGAGCGGCTGTACTCTGCCTTGAGTATCACCATAGGATCATTGCCCACCATGATGACGTTGCCTACGCGTAATTCCTGTGCTGTTTTCATATTTACTGCCCTTCAATTTTCAAGGCGCGCATTCTACCGATTTCCCGGGAAAAATCCAGTAAATTCAAAGCCAGATTGTTTTCGGTCAATAGTCTTGCCCAGTCTTGTGCACGCCGGTTTAACTCGTCGAATTCCGCCGCAAATGCCGGCCAGGCCTTCGCTGCACCGCTTTCGATGTTCCACGTTTGCCACAGATCCTGCATTGCCTTGCCTGCCGGCCCTGCGAGCGCTCTGCAGTACAACATGAGGAAGGCCTCGAGCTTTTTCAAGTGCACCGCATCGTGCTGGGGGTATATCTGCCAGACGAATGGTTTGCCTGCCCATTGCGCGCGCACGAAGGAATCCTCGCCGCGCACGAAATTCACGTCACATGCCCACAACAGCAGGTCGTAGCGCTGCTGCTCGACAAACGGCAAAACCTGGACATCCAAATTTTCCCGCGCATATGTTTTGCCTGCGCATGGCTCGGCATCGCCAAAGTGCCGGCCAACCCCGGGCAAAATGCGCCCTTCAGGAACCAGGCAAAGCACAGGCTGCGGTCCGCTCGCCCATGTGTCGAGCAATCCGGGCAAGGCGCCGTTCTCGTAAGCGAACAACGAGACTTTTAATGTATCAGCCGCCGGCGTTTCCATTCCCAGGGACTGCCAGAAAGCCTGCTGCTGCCGCGCATCGCGCTGGAACGCATCGCGCCGCGCGATCAGACCGTGCTCCAGCAGCAAGCCGCCGGTATTCGGCGTAAATCCGGGAAAGAAAAAATATTTGGTGAGCGGCAAAGCCGGATGCGGCGATGGCAGTTTGTGGTGGCTCTCGACCCAGTCTTCCGCACTGAGATATTCGAGGTTGATCCAGACCGGCTCTTGCACTTGTGCCACCATCGCATCGATGTAACTTTGCGGCAATTTGCAGGCAAAAGCCTCGATCACCAGTTCGGCGGGTTGCACCTCGGGGAAAGGAAGGCGCCACAATTCAACCTCGACTCCATTGCACTGCTGCTGCACGGCGGCGGCATCCGCTTCGGGGCACAGTTTCGCAAGGCTGGCCAGATCATCCACCCATAGACGCACTGCGAGGCCATGCTCGCGCACAAGCAGCTGCGCCAGCCGCCAGCAAACGCCGATGTCGCCGTAATTGTCGACGATGTTGCAGAAAATGTCGCAGCTGCCAGGTTTGCTCATTTGATGCGTATTGTTCATTCGGCGTGCCCTGTTCACTCGGTACGCAGGGCTTCGATGGGATCGAGCCGCGCTGCACGTCGCGCGGGCATCACCCCCGCGATCAGCCCGATCACCACAGCGCTGGCTTCCGCGAGCACCGCGAAAAATACCGGCGTATATACCGGCAACGCCGGAAACAGGATATGCAAACCCTGCGCGATGCCGATACCGAAAACCAGGCCGGCCAGCCCGCCTGCGGCGGACAACAGTATCGCTTCGCCGAGGAACAGTGTCAGAACCTGGTGCTCTTTCGCCCCCAGTGCGCGCAGCAAACCGATCTCACCGGTGCGTTCGCTGACCGCCATGGTCATTATCGTGAGGATGCCGACACCGCCGACCAGCAGCGAAATCCCCCCCAGCGCGCCGACCGCGAATGTGATCACATTCAGCACGGAGCCGAGCACTTCCATCGCCTTTTCCTGCGAAATCACGGTGTAGTCATCCTGGCCGTGGCGTGCCGTCAATATGCGGCGCACCCCCCGCTCCACGCTGTCGGCGGAGACGTTGTCGGGATAAGTGACGTCGATTTCCATCACCCCGGTACGATTGAACAATTCCAGGCCGCGATCGACCGGGATGAAAACCGTGTCGTCGAGATCGAAGCCGAGCACCTGTCCCTTGGGTTCCATCACGCCGATCACGCGATAGCGCACGCCTCCGATATGCAAATAGCCGCCCAGCGGATTTCCCGTGCCGAACAGTTCGTTTCTGACCTTTGCACCCAGCACCACAAACGGGCGCGAATGCGTCGGGTCTTCGGCAGGCAGAGAATTGCCGACCTGCACGGCCAGATTGAACGCCTGCGGAAACTCGGCACCGACGCCGTAAACCGTGACGCGCCGGCTTTTGCCGTTCGCGCGTATTTCCGCGTTGCCCTGCACCACCGACGTGACATACTCAACCCCCGGCACGTGGCGCAACGCTTCGGCATCCTCTATCGACAACGGCCGCACCGAGCCGAACACGCCGACACTCGCGCCATGGGTCTGCGTTTTGCCAGGCTGGATGCCGATGATGTTGGTGCCGAACTGGTTGAACTCGGTTAACACGAACTGGTGCAGACCCTCGCCGATCGAGGTAAGCAATATCACCGCGGCAATGCCGATCGCGATACCCAGCCCGGTCAGGAAGCTGCGCATGCGGTAGGCCAGCAGGCTGGAGGTGGTCAGGCGGAACAGATCGCTGAAAAACATCGCTGCTACCTTCTCGCCAATGCCAATACCGGGTCGAGCCGCGCTGCCCGGCGCGCCGGCATCACGCTGAACAGGATGCCGGTGACCAGCGCGGTGCCGAATGCAGCCAGCACCGCCCACCATGGCGCGGCCACCGGCAGCGTGGGATAGACATGGCCGATTACCATGCTGCCGATTTCGCCGAGCACCAATCCGAATAGGCCGCTGACCGCGGAGAGCAGTGCAGCCTCGGAAAAGAACAGGTAGCGGATTTGTCCGGGCGGGGCGCCCAGCGCCTTGAGCAGGCCGATCTCCTGGGTGCGCTGAGCAACAGCAATCAGCATCACGTTCATGATCAGCACACCCGCGACCGAAAGGCTGATCGCGGCGATGCCGCCGACCGCCAGCGTCAGCGCGCGCAGGATGCGGTCGAACGTGGCCAGCACCGCATCCTGAGTGATCACCGTCACATCGCGTTCGCCGCTGTGCTGCTGCATCAGGATTTGTTCGGCATCCTGCTTCGCAGCCTCGATCATGTCACGGTTCTTGGCCTCGATCAGAATACGGAACAGCGCCTGCGTATTGAACAGCATGTGTGCCGATGCAACCGGGATGATGACCAGATCGTCGGTGTTCATGCCCATCGATTCACCCTGTTCGGCGAGCACACCGATTACCCGGAAACGGCGGTCGCCAAGGCGCAGCCATGCGCCAATTGCCTGTTCCGAGCCGAACAATTCCTTTTTGATGGTGGCGCCCAGCACGCACACCGGCGAGGCCGAGCGCGGATCGATCTGCGGCAGGAATTGGCCCTGGGCCAGATCCATGTGGCGGATCAGCAGCATGTTTGCAGTCGTGCCCATCACCACCACTTCGCGGTTGAGCGAACCGTGCGAGGCCTGCGCCGCGCCGACGGATAGCGGCGCGATGCGGCGTATCGCCGGACTGCGCAACAGAGCCTGCGCATCATCCAGCACCAGGTCGCGTGCCGTCTGCCCGAGCAGCATGCCCGGGTTCACACCGGCCGTTTCCGAACGTCCGGGCAGCACGATCACCAAATTGGTGCCCAGCGAGGAGAACTGCCCGATCACGTAACGGCGCGCGCCTTCGCCCAGCGCGGTGAGTATCACCACCGCGGCGACGCCGATCGACATCGCGAGCATCATCAGCAGCGTGCGCGTGCGCGCTCCGAGCAGGCTGCCGGAAGCAAAACGCAAGGTGTCGCCGGGACTCATGGTCAGGCCTCGTTGCGCGTATCCGAAACGATCTGCCCGTCGACCATGCGCAACTGGCGCGTGGCGCGTTTGCCGAGTCCCGGATCGTGCGTAACCAGTATCAGTGCAACGCCCTGGCTAACCAGTTGCTCCAGCAGAGTCATCACTTCCTTGCCGGTGGCCTGGTCCAGATTGCCGGTCGGTTCATCCGCCAGCAGCACCAGCGGATGCATGCTCGTCGCGCGGGCGATCGCCACGCGCTGGCGCTGCCCGCCGGAAAGCTGGTCGGGGCGGTGGTCGGCACGCTCGCTCAGGCCGTAACTTTGCAGCAGTTGCGTGACGCGCTGTTTGCGCTCATCCGGCGCCACCCCGGCGAGCAGCAGCGGCAACTCGATGTTCATCGCGGCCGAAAGGCGCGGCACCAGGTGAAAGAACTGGAACACGAAACCGATCTTTTCGCTCCTGATCCGCGCTTGTTCTGCATCGTCCAGGGTGGTCACGTCCTGCCCGTCCAGACGGTAGATTCCCGAAGTCGGTCTGTCCAGCAGACCGATCAGATTGAGCAGCGTGGATTTTCCGGAACCGGAAGGTCCCATGATCGAAACGTATTCACCGGCAAGCAGTTCGAGGTTGATATCGCGCAATGCGGCCACCTCCTGGTCGCCCACCTTGAACGTGCGCCATACCCCGGTGAACTCTATCATTTGTCTGATGTGTTATCGGATTTGATTCCCTCGGGCTTCACCCTTGCCCCGGCTTTCACGCCGGTGCGATCCAGCGACAATACGATCCGGTCGCCTGCTTTCAGCCCGGAGGTGATTTCGGTATGGTCCCAGTTCGCCAGTCCCGTCGTCACGGTGCGCTCCACCAGCGTGCCATCGTCATACAGCAGCACGCGCTTGCCTTCCAGCAATGCCTGTGTCGGGATGCGCAGCACGTTGCTGTGGGAGTCATACACGATCTCTACATCGGCGCTGTAGCCGACCAGCAGATTCTGTTCCTCCGGATGCTGGTCAAATTCGACTTCCACCTCTACGGTGCGCGCCTGCTTCTCGATCTCCAGCACATAGGGCGCGATGCGCCTGACCCTGCCCGGAAATGTTTTCCCCTTGATCGCGTCCAGCGTGATGCGCGCCTGCTGCCCTACCTTGACATTGGCGGCATCCACCTCGTCGATCGGCGCGCTGACATACATGCAGCTGTCGTCGATGAGGTCGATCGCGGGCAGCGTCAGGATGCCGGGCGGCGACGGAGTTGCATATTCGCCGAGTTCGCCGCTGATGTCGGCGACGATACCGGCGAACGGCGCGCGCAGCACCATGCGCTGCAGACTGGCGCGAGCCACCGCAATGCGCGAACGGCTCTGCTCGATCTGGCTGTTCGCAGCCTCGCATCCGGCACGGGCCACCTTGGCAGCGGACACCTTCTGGTCCAGACCCTCTGCGGAAATGAATCCGCTTTCCTTCAACTTGCGCGCACGGTCGGCTTCCGAATCCGCCAGAGCGGCCTGCACGCAGGCCTGATGTGCCTGGGTCTGCGCGGTGGCAAGCTGTTCCCGGGCCAGCTGTTCCTGCGCCTTCAGGTCCTTGTCCCACAATTCCAGCAATACCTGGTTGGCCTTGACGCGCTGTCCCTTCTTCACCAGCAAGTGCGAAATCTGCCCGCCCGATGGCGCGGACAGCTTGGCGCGCCTGCAGGCCTTGACGGTACCCGCCCGGGTATTGCTGACGGTGGCCTCAACCTTGCCCCGTTCCACCGTGACCAGCTCGACTTCGATCGGTTTGGGGCGGGTGAAATACCAGACCGCAATCGCGATCACCACCAGCCCGGCAATCCAGGGCAGGTAGCGCATGAAACGGCTGCGTTTGTGCTGGGAGGAGACTGTCATGTTTTTACCTCAAGGGATGCCTGGCTGCCCGGTTCCTGACCGCTGCGATATCGGTTACCGGGCAACCCGGTTGATCTCGATGCTGATATGCACCAATTCGTCATGGATGCTTAACTGCTGCTTGAAATATTCCGGCGACACATCATTATCCGTGGCAAGACTCAGAATGCAAGCGTACTTGCCCTTGCCCACACGCCATACATGCAGGTCATTCAATTGCGCGCTGACCGGCGAGGCGGCGATCACCTCGCGGATTTCTTCAACCACCGGCGCATTCATTTCGGCGTCCAGCAGCACCCGGCCGGTATCGCGCAGCAGGCCATAGGCCCATATCGAAACCAGCAACGCGCCGACCAGCCCCATCACCGGATCCAGCCAGGAAGCCCCCCACAGCTTGCCGCCGAACAGCGCGATGATTGCAAGCACCGAGGTTGCCGCATCGGCCAGCACATGCATATAGGCCGAGCGCAGATTCAGGTCGTGATGGCCATGGTGGTCTGGACCGTGCGCATGTTCGTGATGCGCGTGCGTGTGGTGATGCCCGCCGTTGAGCAACCATGCTGAAGCCAGATTCACCAGCAGGCCGACGATCGCGATTGCAATCGCATGATCGTAGCGGATCGGGCTGGGTGAAATCAGCCTTTCAACCGACTGGAATACCATCAGCCCGGCAACCATCACCAGGAAGATCGCGCTCGTATAGCCGCCCAGCACCTCGATCTTCCAGGTGCCGAACGAAAAGCGCGGGTCGTGCGCAAATTTTCTGGCAAACACATACGCAAACAGCGAAAGCCCGAGCGCAACCGTATGCGAACTCATATGCCAGCCGTCCGCCAGCAGCGCCATCGAGTTGTAATACCAGCCGCCGGCGATCTCGATCACCATCATCACCGCGGTCAGAACGGCGACGCGCAGCGTGCTTTTCTCGGCAAGCGGGTTGCCGTCGTCAAACTGGTGGGAATGCGTCAGGATTTCTGCAGTATCGAATTTTTTCATCGGGTATGTCTGTCGGGTATCTTCGGGTGACTGTCTTCGGGGTTGCTACACCCTGCATATTACAGCCTCAAACAATATTCGACGGAACATCGCAGGCAACACGTTCAGCCAGTCATGCGCGGACCGTAGTTTCGCCAGATCAAAATAATGGACAAAAAAATGGCTTGCAAGGAGATGTGCAAGCCAAGAGGGGGTATTACAAGGGAGAGAATCTTCAATTACCGTAAATAATAATACGCTAATATTTGCCCATGTCAATACATCCTCGCAATTACGCAATTTGATCGTTTTGCTCCCCGCCGGATGCCTGCGTCAAAGCCTGTTGGCGTGCGGAACTGCGCCTCCGCAGCCAGTCGTTCAGGTGCTCCATCGCGACATAGAATGCCGGCGTGATATAGAGCGTCAGCATCTGCGAAAACAGCAGGCCGCCGACCACCGCGATGCCCAGCGGCCGCCGCGACTCGGAACCCATGCCGGAGCCCAGCGCGATCGGTAGCGTACCGAAGATCGCGGCGAGCGTAGTCATCATGATCGGGCGGAAACGCACCAGACAGGCCTGGATGATCGCATCGCGGGCCGAAGCGGCCTGCTCGCGGCGGATCTGTACCGCGAAATCGACCATGATGATGCCGTTCTTCTTGACCAGTCCAACCAGCAGGATCAGGCCAACAAAACTGAAGATGTTCAGTTCCTGGCCGAAGATGATCAGCGTCAGCAGTGCGCCGAACATCGCCAGCGGCAGCGCGGTGAGAATGGTGATGGGATGGATAAAATGCTCATACAGTATCGCCAGCACCATATAGATCACCAGCACGGTGATCAGCATCAGCAGCGGCATACCCACCAGCGAGTCGCGGAAAGTCTGGGCATTTCCGGTAAAACTGGCGGTAATGTCTCCCGGCAGGGTATTGCGTGCCATCTCATCGATGCGCTGGGTGATCTCACCCAGCGACGTACCCGGCGCCAGATTGAACGAGAAACTCACTGCCGGCAACTGGCCGTAATGACTGACCGACAGCGGACCGACGCCGGGCGTGATAACGGCCACTGCGCGCAGCGGCACCAGCTTGCCATTGCTCCCAGGCACGTACAGCGCGTTGAGCGCATCGATACTGGTCTGATACTCAGGCGCCAGTTCCATGATCACCTGATACTCGTCACTCGCACCGTAGATGGTGCTGACTTGCCCCCCACCGTAGGCGCTGTACAGGGTGGACTGGATCTGTTCGGCGCTCACGCCCAGCGCCGACGCGACGTCACGGTTGATGGTGATATTGATCTGGGGATTGCTCAGCTCCAGGCTGCTGCTCACGTCCTGCACGCCGGGCACCGCGCCGAGCGCGGGCTCGAAGGCCACCGCGGCTTTATCCAGTTCCTCGACATCGGTACCCTGCAACACATATTCATATTGACCGCTGCCGCCCAGACTGCCGACACGGATCGCAGGCGGGTTCTGGAAATACACCTGCATCTGCTTCACCGGCGCCACCGCCTTGCGCAGTTGTTGCAGCACGGCATCGGCTGAGATGCTGCGTTCATCCTGCGGTTTGAGCCGGATGAACATGCGTCCGATGTTGCCGCCGCTGGTTCCGCCCTGCCCCTGACCTGCGCTGGACATCGCGGCTGCGACGTTGGGATTGTCCTTCACCAGACGTGTGACCCGTTCCTGCAGGGCCAGCAACTGTTTGAAGGTCACGCCCTCCGGCGCTTTGGTGGAGGCGATGATCATCCCGGTGTCTTCGCTGGGAATGAAGCCCTTGGGGATGACGACAAACAGGTAGAAACTCAACGCAAGTATCGCCGCTGCGGCCGC
>JAJDNO010000032.1 GCA_022340615.1 Gallionella sp.
GCTGATGCACAGTCTGGTTGGTATCTCTGCCTGTCAGATAGGATTCGCCAATTACATCGACCCGACGGCATCACTGCATCTGTCCAGTGCTGAAAAGGCGATCCACGAAATCGAGGTCTATCTTGGCATCCTGATCGGCGCGGTGACCTTTTCAGGCTCCCTCATTGCTTTCGGTAAACTGTCAGGCAAGATCGGCGGCAAACCGCTTCTGCTGCCGGGACGCCACTTCATGAATCTGTTTGGCCTGCTGGTCGTCATCGCGTTCGGCTGGCAATTCCTGCACGCCGAAACGATCAGCGCAGGCATGCTGGGGCTGACCGTGATGACGGTGATCGCCTTGCTGTTCGGCATCCACATGGTGATGGCCATCGGGGGCGCCGACATGCCGGTGGTGATATCCATGCTGAACAGCTATTCCGGCTGGGCGGCAGCGGCAACCGGCTTCATGCTGAGCAACGACCTGCTGATCGTCACAGGCGCGCTGGTGGGTTCCAGCGGTGCCATCCTTTCCTACATCATGTGTCGTGCGATGAACCGCAACTTCTTCAGCGTCATTGCGGGCGGATTCGGTACTGGAGGCGGCAAGCCGGCGAAAGCCGGCGGGGATGCGCAGCCGGCAGGCGAGGTGATCTCCATAAACGCAGCAGAGGCGGCAGAACTGTTGCGTGAAGCAAAAAGCGTGATCATCGTGCCGGGATACGGCATGGCCGTAGCCCAGGCCCAGCACGCGGTTTATGAGATCACCCAGTCTCTGCGCGAGAACGGCGTCAACGTGCGCTTCGCCATCCATCCCGTTGCCGGTCGCATGCCCGGTCACATGAACGTGTTGCTGGCCGAAGCCAAGGTGCCTTACGACATCGTGATGGAGATGGATGAAATCAATGAGGACTTTCCGGATACCGATGTGGCCATTGTGATCGGTGCCAACGACATCGTAAATCCGGCTGCGCAGGAGGAACCCGGCAGCCCCATCGCCGGCATGCCGGTACTGGAAGTCTGGAAAGCCAAGACCTCCATCATGATGAAGCGCAGCATGGCTACCGGCTATGCGGGCGTGGAAAATCCGCTGTTCTACAAGGAGAATAACCGCATGTTGTTCGGCGATGCCAAGAAAATGCTGGAAGAAGTACTGGTTGCCCTTAGAACATAACCGGGTGAGCACAACCGGCTTGATAACGACACAGCAAAGAGCCGCTGATGCGGCTCTTTGTTATTTGGCAAAGCGCGGAGCGTTGAATATCAGCAATACCCCGAGCAGGCTTTGTATCAGGTAGAGGATGCTGGACACACCATGCAACATTTTGAACTGCCCGGCAAATGTGCTGTGCATCACATCCAGAGGCAGCGCATGCAGCTTGAGGCCTGCCATGACCGGCTGGATGCCGAACTGCAGAATCACCGTGATCAGCAGCATTGCCGCGACGACCCTGAACAGCGTCTGCCGGAACGATGCGCGTCCGGTTGTGCCGAATTGCCAGGCCAGCAGATACAAGCCGCAGGCCAGACCGAGATAATTCACCAGTGTGAACATCTGTCCGGCCAGCATGCCTGCCAGCTGCCGGTCTGGCTGTCCATAGAACAGCACCGGCACGGCGAGGTAGCCGACTGCCCATATGCCGCCGACCCATGCGGGAACCACAAGCGCAGCAAGTTTTCCGGCAAGATTTTTCATCGGCACAGGGTAGCACAGTCGCATTTAGGGACAAGTGCGAAAATGTAAACGCTGGACAAGGCTGTTGTGCTGTCCTACCCTGATAATCAAAATGGGAAATTAAAAAGGAGATAACCGTGTACTACACCGTAACCAGCGACAAGACTTTTGAACAGGCAGCAACGGATCTTGAGGCGGCAGTCAAGCGCCATGAATTCGGCGTTCTGCACATACATGATCTGGGCAACACGCTGCGCAGCAAGGGCGTCGATTTTGCGGAAAACTGCAGGGTGTTCGAGGTGTGCAATCCGAAACAGGCGGCCAAGGTGCTCGGCACCGACATGCGATTGAATATGGCGCTGCCATGCCGTATCTCGGTTTATACCGAACGAGGAAAAACCATGATCGGGATGATCAGGCCAGAACCCATGCTTGCGGCATTGTCTACGGATCCAACACTGGTCATGATCGCGCAGGAAGTTGAGAGCAAGACCAAGCAAATGATCGATGAAGCCAAGTAGGTTTTTCTGAAACAGAATTCCATGACACTGATCCCTGTTTGGACCGAACAAATAAAATATGTGGTGAGTATTTTTGCCATTTTGAATCCTCTCGGCGTCATTCCCATTTACCTCAGCCTGACGGCGGGTCGCCCCAACCAGGAGATGCACCATACTGCTTTCAAAACCGCAGTAGCAGTGGCGGTGATACTCATGATTTCGGTTTGGGCCGGAGATGGTCTTTTGTCGTTCTTCGGTATCGGTATCCCGGCATTCCGCATCGCAGGCGGATTGCTGGTATTGATCATCGCCATCGCGATGTTTAGCGCCATAACCAGCTCAGCGAAGCACACCGATGCCGAACGGGCCGAAGCGGCGGTCAAGAACGACATCTCCGTGGTACCGCTTGCTATTCCTCTGCTGGCCGGGCCGGGCGCGATCAGCCTGGCTATTGTCGACGGGCACCAGGCAGGTGGCTGGGCGGGAAAACTGGTGTTCTGCCTGGGTATCGCGGGGGTCGCGGCGATTGTCTGGGTGGTGTTGAGGCTGGCAGAACCGATAGGACAGCGTCTGGGCACAAGCGGGCTCAACATCGGCACCAGGGTGATGGGTTTGATACTCGCTGCCATGGCAGTGCAACTGATGGCGGATGGGATGCTGGGGTTGTTTCCGGGCCTGTCCCACTGATAGAAATCCAGCTTTGAGCTATTGGCTTAAGGCTGGTCCTGACCGGCTGCCTTCTGCAATTCGGTCAGGCCTCCCGGAATCTGTGCCACCGCTTGCGGTCCATCGATTTTGCTCTGAGCCCAGTCCACCGTCCATCCCACGCCCCATGACATCAGGGCCGCGAGCACCACGACCATCACGCCACGCGACATGCCTTTCGGAATTCCCTGCGCATCCAGGTAATTGTTCAGGAACCAGGCAGCCACAAAAAATACGATCGTCGATATGGTCAGGTTCAGCATGGCGGGATCGATATCAACATGTTTTATTCCGTGCGGAAAACGATGCTCAGTTTGAAGTTGTAACCATGTGCTCGTCAGGTTCAGAATGCGTATGCGTTCTGATAGTTATCGCCAACCGCGACATAGCCGAAACCGCTGCTGATCAGGGGATTCATGCAGGACGTTCCAGTCGTGCAAGCAGATATTCCGGTGCTGGCCGAGGCAGTCCAGTCGTGTCCGTTGATGCTGGTGTAGGTATTGCCGGCACTGTCCATCGCAACGAACTGGGCAGCCGAGATGAATCTAAGCCACGGGTCTACAGCTGGGGCTGTCGTATAGGCAGTCGTAGTTTCTACCCCGCGCGGTTCGACGGTCACGCCGACTAGATTTGGTGAGCCTGACAAAGTTACCAAAGTCCAAGTGCCATTATGGAGATAGCTGTCGCTGGTAACAATGGTTCCGCTGTCGCCAACTGCGGCATAGATCGAGCCATAGGGCGTCGAGATTGCAGCCACCTGGCGCAGGTTGTTGATGGTCGGTGATGTTGACGGTGTGGATGGTGTTGATGAATATGGTAACGATACCCAGCCACTGCCACCATTGACAACGATGGTGCCGTGGTCTCCCACCGCGACATACATGCCGGCATGGGCTATGCCGTTCAGCCTGTAGGCCGTTCCTGAAGTGGCGGCCGACCATGAATTCCCGTCTATGCTCGAGATGATCGTCCCGGCGTCACCGACTGCATAGAAGCCGCCCCCGACCTGGATGATGGAACGCAAATTTTGGGTGGTTAGCGTGGAGGTTGCTGCGATCCAGTTGATTCCATCAGTACTATAGACGGCTTTTCCGCCATCACCGACAGCAACCCAGCGCAGTCCGGGCGTGGATGCGTTGTTCTGGTTGGCCGCATAACCGGCCACCGCATTCAGGTTGGTTGTTACAGGGGAGGATTGCCCGGTCCAGCTTATCGCATCGGGACTGGTGAAGATCGCGCCGCCCGCGCCGACAGCGGCGAAAGTCCCGGTGGCACTGAGCGCGGTGTCATTCGCGCAGGTGGTCAGGCTGGTATATCCCAAGCCGTAAACATTTGCGCTGAAATTGGTATTGAGTACCCAGTGGCTATAGGTGCTGTCGCTGGCATTATAGGGCGTCGCGCTGATCATCGAACTGCTCGGTCCGCCGGGTCCGCCATCGATACGGCCGTTGGTTGCAAAATAATACGCCAGATTATTGACCAGGCCGCACATGTAAGTTGGCGTGGGGGCTGCTACAACAGCCTTAGCATTGGGCAGGCTGGTCCAGTTGAAAGCTGTGAGGCTGGGATCTGTTGCTGAAAACGCCCAGTATTCGACACCCGCAGTAGGAATCCACTCAAGCTTGATCCTGCCGTCTCCGGCAGTTGCGCCATTATCGGGGGAATTGTACAAGGGAGCACCGGTGTTGGCCCACGGAGGAGGAGGGGCAGAAGAGCCGGTTTCAAAACACCCGCCAAGGAGAGGCGTTACTATCGCTGCGGTCAACACATAAAACAATTTTTTCACTGTTCGAATTCCTTGAAGGGGATTTATTCCACTGCTGAATACTGGGTACGGACATCAAACGATGCAACCGTGTTCAAAACCTGCTGAAACATAAAAATCGGCACCTGAAATCTCGTTTTTTAAGACGTGCAATGATACTGCAAAACGGGCGTCCGGAGCGGCCGGAACAATACATGAGCACGACTGAATATGAAATCAACATTGTTACCGGATGTTAACTGCGCGGACCCGCATCAACCGCATGTCAGTTGGCAGGATTCCTGACGGCATCTCACAGGCTGGCGCACTGATCTGCTGTTTCGGGATCGGGGTTACTGGCTCGGGATGGATCCGGTTACGGGTGTATCCCCCTGTTGTGTCACTGTCACCGTCGCAGATGCGACCGTCTGGTTGCCCGAAGCATCGGTGGCCGAATAGGTCACCGTGTAAATCCGTCCGCCGAAGCTCCGGCTTACCGCGAGCAGCTTGAAATACCGGTCGTCAAGACCATAGCTTGCGTCGCTGATATCGCCGGGTTCAAGGAATTCGTTCGCGGTGATCGATTCCAGCCTGATTGCCGGATAGCGGTCATAGTCGTCCTTCAGGATGAAGGATGCCTTGATGGGCACAAGTTTCCCAGCTTGCGACACGATCGTGTCCGGGCTCAGGATCACCGTCAGGTCGGGCGGGGTCATGTCGAGCTGATCGATCGGAACGGTGAGGGTAGTGCCGTCGTCGAAGGTAACCAAGGCATGGCCGCTCAGGTAACTGCTGTCTGCCTTATCAAGGGAGATGCTCATCCGGTTGCTGGTGCGGCCGGTACGTATCTGTGACGAAAGGTTGCTAAGGGGTTCCCATGCAATCGCATGGGGAACATTGTCTTCGGGTGCAATGACGCTGACGCGCCATCCTGTCGGGCCGTTTGAGCTGGTCGAGGGTATCCCCAGTTTTTCGGTCCACCCTGACGGGAGACTGGCCAGTTCGTTGACGTCGTTATTGGGATTTCCGTCATTCTGGTCATCGTGGCCTATCGTAACCGCGGTGATGTTCTGCTGGCTGTAATTGGTCACGCGATAGTGGTAAACGATCTTGTCGCCAACGTGACGTGCATATGCGCCCACGACAGCGAGCGGCTGGCTGTTGTTGCTATCCAGTGCGATCGTGTCTGCAGCGCAAACCTGGAATGCTGAAGCCATGCTGGCAGCGACAAACAGGCCGATCGCGATACTATGTTTCATCATTATTCGGTTCCTTCGGTATATTCTGGGATTTGTACGGTTCAATCATTGCCGCATCCGGCAACAGGTTCAGGGTTGCTGTTGGCCTGCCGCCTTGAGCAGTTGTGAAATATTTACAGAGGGTTGTTGTGCCGCCGCCTGCGGGCCTTCGATTTTGACCTGGATCCAGTCCACCGCATCACCGGCGCCCCAGGACACCAGGGAAGCGACCAAAAATACCATCACGCCGCGAGTCATGCCCTTGGGCAAGCCCTGCTCGTCCAGGTAACGGTTCGCAAACCAGGCCACGATGAAGAACACGATCGTGGAGATGACCAGGTTGGACATGGAAGGCATTGGAAATTATTCCCTGAAGTTGAATTCGGGCGACATGATAACGGGTGGATCGCCCGGATGCCAAATCGCGTATTTTGCCATTACGGCTGCGTAAGCTGCCGAATCGAGAAAATCCGTCAGCCAGCGCTGCAGTTTCGGGCAGGGGGACTGCGCAAACCAGTCCTGGTCGACCCCGGCAAACTGGCGGACAAACGGGAACAGCGCAGCATCGGCAACAGACCGTTCATCACCCAGCAGGAAACGCGACGCACCAAGCCGGCTTTCCAGTTTCAGCAGGAATTGTTCGGCCATGTTCCGGTAATGGGTTTGAGGGTGCTCCGGATAGCGGTCAGGGTATTTGTAGCGGTCAAGCCAGTATTTGAACGCCGTGTCGTTCCCGCTGACCAGATCCCCGGCGGCATCGACGTGACGATGATCCCGTCCCAGCCAGCCTTCCGGGTCATTCCGCTGCAGCGCCCAGCGCATGATGTCCCAGCTTTCATCGATCACATTTCCATCCGGCAATAGCAGGACCGGCACGCTGCCTTTCGGAGAAGCCGCCAGCATGCTTTCCGGTTTGTCACGCAATGACACCTCGCGCAACTCGACTGCGGTACCGCTAGAATGAAGCGCAAGGCGCGCGCGTATCGCATAGGGACAGCGCCGGAAGGAATAGAGTACAGGCAGCATGGATCGATTGTCGCAGAAACAATACGGTCTGGGCAGAGGCGGGCATCGCGAACAGACCCCATGGTCCGCCGGCTTGATGTTTTCGGACGTCTCAGGGCAGGGCGGAGTGCGTCCAGTAGCGCCGATGCGTGTTGCGGTATCGTTCAACCCTCAATTGATCGGCATTCATGTCAACAAGGATCGCGCCGTCCTGATCCGAACGCAAAAGCGCCGCGCCGCTGTCGGCGTAGCGCTTCACGATATCCTGTTTAGGGTGGCCAAAGCGATTCCGGTAGCCTGAGGTGAATACCGCATACCGCGGCCTGACCGCGGAGATGAATTTGACCGTGGAGGATGTTTTGCTGCCGTGATGCGGCACGACCAGCAAAGTCGCCGGCAGTTTGTCGGGATGTCTGTCGAGCAGTTCCGCCTCGGACGCTGCCTCGATATCGGCAGTAAGCAGAATATGCTGGTTTGCGATGCTGATGCGCAGAACGCAGCCGCGGTTGTTGTCGCTGATATTCGCCTGCGCATAGCTGGCCTTCTCCGGATGCAGTATCTCGAACAGCACGCCGTCCCATTGCCAGGATTGCCCATCCATGCAGCGCCTCTTTTGCGTCGATGTCTGCAATAGCGGATGCCCCGCCGGCAGAGATGAGGACAGCCAGTCCATTGGCATGGCCTGCATGATGGATGCTGCACCTCCGGTGTGATCGGTATCGTCGTGGGTGAGTATCAGTCCGTCAAGTTTGCGGATGCCCATCGCGCGCAGCGACGGCACCAGGATGCGGTTGCCGCTGTCCGCGCCGCCGCTGAAATCCGGCCCCGCGTCGTAGAGCAGTGCGTGATGCCTGGTTTGCGCGGCAACCGCCAGCCCCTGGCCGACATCGAAGATGGTCATTCGCAGGTTGCCTTCTGCAGGTTGAGGCGGGCCGTTCAGAAACATCGGCAGCATCAGTACCACGCCCAGCCAGCGCCCCGGGAAACCGCGCGGCAGCAGTATCAGCAATGCACCCAGCATACCGGCTGCGATGCTCCATTGCGGCGGTGCATGCTGCGTCCAAACCGCCTGCGGCAGGCTGTTCAGCCATTCCAGCAATGACATCGTCAAGGCCGTGACCCCGTGCGCCAGCCACAGCGGCGCCCCCCCGATTCCCCAATATGGGGGAAGCGCGGCACCGAGCAGGGTGAGCGGCACCACGACCAGGCTCACCAGCGGTATCGCGAACGCATTGGCGATCGGCGATACCAGCGATACCTGCTGGAACAGGGCAAGCAGCATCGGGACCAGACCTATGGTCATCGCCCATTGCACCCTGGCGTATTCGACAAGCAAGTGCGATGGCTTCAGCCGATATGCCGTCACGTACAGGATCAGCGCCACCGCGCCGAACGACAGCCAGAATCCGGGCGACAGGATGGACCAAGGATCGGAAATCAAAACACCGAACAGCGCGATCCCGAGAATCTGGGCCGGCGAAAATTTTCGGTTCATCCAGAGCGCAACGGTCACCGCGCCGGCCATGTAAACGGTGCGCTGAGCAGGCACCGCAAAGCCGGACAGCAACGAGTAGCCCAGCGCCACCAGCAATGCAAACAGTGCGGCCGCCTTGCGTGCCGGCAGCAGCAGGGTGAGCCGCACGCTGCGCCGCCACAACCAGTAGGCGAGAGCGAATCCCAGGCTGGCGAGCATGGTGATATGCAGTCCGGAAATGCTCATCAGGTGGTTCACGCCGGTGCGCGTGAAAACCTGCCATTGTGCCTGCGGTATGCTGCTCTGGTCGCCGATCGCCAGCGCAGTCAGCACGCCTGCATAAGGCGCATCGGGCAGCGCCGCGGCAATCTTGTCGCGCAGATGTTCGCGCCAGTGCTGAATTCGGTAGTTGAAACCGCCGGCCAGTGCAGCCAGGCGCTGGTTGCCGGCCTTGCCGTTCACATAGCCGACCGCGCGCACATTGTTTTCCAGCGCCCATAATTCGAAGTCGAAACCGTGCGGGTTGCTGCTGCCGTGCGGCTGTTTCAGGCGCACGGTGAGTTGCCAGCGTTCTCCCGCATGCAGCACCGGGGGCTCGGCCTGGCGCGAATAATAGGTGCTGAGGTACAGGTGTTCCGGCACACCGGCCTTCGGCGTCAGGATTTTTTCCACGTCGAACCTGAAATGCTGGCCCTGCTCGAATCGGCGCGGCAAATCGGAGACGACACCGATCACCTCGATATCGCGTCCCTGCCATTCGCCGGGCAGCGAAGTGGCCAGCCGCTGTTCGGCCCGCCATGCGGCCTGATAGAAACCGAGCCCCAGCGCGAACGCCGCGAACAGCAGGGTTCTGGACGCGCGCAGCGCGAAAGGCCGGTTCGGGATCAGCAATCCGACAGGAAACCCGAGCAACAGCCATGCCCAGCCGAATCCGGGCAGTGAGGTCTGCTGTTGCAGCAGCCACACGCCAAGCGCAAAGCACCCCGTGAAGAGAACCATGCGCGCAGATTAGCGCATGAAGCTAGAATTGCGTATGCGAAATTTTTTCCGGAAATTCCTGCCCTCCCACGATACGGTCAAAGGCCAGCGCTGGCTGCAGCCGTTCGGTAACTGGCTGCACCACCCGAATCTGTGGCATCTGCATCGCCGCTCGGTAGCGGGCGGGGTTGCAGTAGGCATGTTCTGCGGCCTGGTTCCGGGGCCGCTGCAAATGATTTCCGCCGCGCTGCTGGCAGTCTTGCTGCGCGTCAATCTGCCGGTTGCGGCATTCACCACGCTTTACACCAACCCGTTTACCATCCTGCCGCTGTATGTGGTCGCGTATGAACTGGGGGCATGGTTGAGCGGGGTGCGCAGCAAGGCGCCGATAGCGCATCTTGCCTTTCCGGACATGCATTGGCAGAGCTGGCCGTCGGAATTGTGGGCATGGATGCAGATGCTCGGCAAACCTTTGCTGATCGGTCTGCCCACGCTCGCGCTTATTCTGGCGATCGCTGGATATATTGCGGTGCGCGTTGCATGGCGTGTCGGAGTGGTGATCAGGTGGCGTGCCAGAAAACGACGCAGGGCTGCGTTATGATTGCGCCCGAATTTATCCGGGAATCTGCCCATGCCCCGACTTGATGTGACGATAAAGACCCGTGATGGCGTCTGCCCGGCTTCGCTGTTTACTCCCAGCGACAAGGCCGGCCCGTGGCCAGCGGTGATTTTTTTCATGGATGGTTTCGGCATTCGCCCCGTGATGCGGGAAATGGCGCAGCGACTGGCCGACGGCGGATATCTGGTGTTGCTGCCCGATCTCTATTACCGCATCGGGAGCTACCCCCCTATGGACCCGCCCAGGATAGTCGCCGACCCGAAGCTGCGGGAAGAATTCATGAAGCTCGTAACCAGCCTGAATCGGGACCATAAGGTCAGCGACGCGGGCGCGTTCATCGAATTCCTGCTGTCCCGTTCCGAAGTCAGGGGCGACCGGTTTGCTGCGACCGGCTACTGCATGGGCGGGAATGTTTCATTGACCGCTGCCGGCGCGTATCCCGGCCGCTTTGCAGCGGTGGCCTCGTTCCATGGCAGCAATCTCGCGACCGACCAGCCGGACAGCCCGCATCGCTTCGTCAAGAATATTTCCGGCCAGGTATATGTCGCCGGCGCGATCGAGGACAAGTCTTTTCCCGACGAGCAGAAGGACAGGCTGGAGCAGGCATTGAGCGAGGCCGGGGTGGAACATCTGATCGAGACCTATCCGGGTGCCCGGCATGGGTTCGCGGTTCCGGATCATCCCATGTTCGACCCGGCTTCAGCTGAACGCCACTGGAACGCGTTGTTCAAGATGCTCGGCGAAACGATCGCGTCGGAATTCTGAGCAACGCCATTCAGAAAATATCCAGCATTTGACGGCAGCGCGGCCGTTGCAGCTATTGACCTGCCTGAATCCCGATCAAGGCCGGCATTTGTACATTTCAAAGCTGCGCGTGCCGAATTTCTTCGACTCGCCCTTTACCAGCGTGTCTGCGCCGGCATCGACAGCGTTATTTCGCGCCAGCTGATACAAATTGTCTTCAACGGCTTTCGGAGCCCGGTCGATGAATCCGATCTTGGCAAGCACACTGACGATGGTTGTTCCCTTTGACTGGCAGCCGCTGACCTGGCTTGCATCGGCCAGCGACACCCGGTCCGAGCCGGGGCGTTCCCCGATCATCATGCTTGAACATCCGGCCATTCCGGCCAACATCGGCAATGCCACAGTAGCTGCCAGAATAATTTTCGATAGTTGCATATTCATTCTCCTTATTGTTCAAGAAACGTTTCGTTCATCGTCCACCGGGTACGGACGCCTGGCCTACCCAGGCAGCAACACGCCATCCACCAGGCGCATCATGCGCTGCATCCGTTTAGCCAGCTCGATATCGTGGGTGACCACGATGAAGCTGGTGTCGAGCTTCTCGTTGAGTCGCTGCATCAGGTCGAACAGCGCCTGAGCGCTGTTGCGATCCAGATTGCCGGTAGGCTCGTCGGCCAGTACACAGGCAGGTTCGGTTACCAGCGCGCGCGCCACTGCAGTGCGCTGGCGCTCTCCGCCGGACAGCTCGGCAGGATGATGGTTCAGCCGTTGTGCCAGCCCGACCTGTTCAAGCATTTCGGCTGCAAGCGGTGCGGCCTCCGCGCGAGTCATCCCGCGTATCAGCAGCGGCATCGCGACATTTTCCAGCGCGGTGAATTCCGGCAACAGGTGATGAAACTGGTAGACGAAGCCCAGCGAATGGTTGCGCAATTCGCCGCGCTGCGTTTCATCCATTTTCTGCACATCCTGGCCGAGTATCTGCACGCTGCCACCGCTGGCATTGTCCAGTCCGCCGAGCAGATGCAGCAGCGTGCTCTTGCCCGAACCGGATGCACCGACGATCGCGATACGCTCGCCGCGTTGCAGGTCGAGGTTTACGCCCTTCAGCACCGGCACATCCACCATGCCAAGCGTAAATGTCTTGCTCAGATCGCGGCAGGCAATTACGGTTCCCGTATTTTTATCATTCATAGCGCAACGCCTCGGCCGGCTGAGTTTGCGATGCCCGGTAGCTCGGGTAAAGTGTGGCGAGCAGGCTGATCAGGAAGGACACGCCGGTGACCACCAATACTTCGTGGTAGCGCAGATCGGAAGGCAGTTCGTTGATGTAGTACACATCCTTGGCAAGAAAATGAACGCCGAACAGGTGTTCGATGAACGGCATGATCACATCCAGGTTCAGCGCAATGACGACACCGCTGACGGCGCCGAGCAGTGTGCCGAACACGCCGATCACGATACCCTGCACGATGAATATCTTCATGATGCTGCGCGGCGAAGCGCCCAGCGTGCGCAGGATCGCGATATCGGCCTGCTTGTCGGTGACTGCCATCACCAGCGTCGACACGATGTTGAATGCGGCCACAGCAACGATCATCGACAGGATGATGAACATCATGCGCTTTTCCATGGCCACTGCGCGGAAGTAGTTGCTGTTCTGGTGCGTCCAGTCGTTGGCGTAAAGATTGTCGGGGAGCTGGCGCTGGATTTCGCCCGCTACCTGCGGTGCAAGATCGACATCGCGCAGCTTCGCACTGATGCCGGTTACCGCGTCGCCCATCTGGAAAAGTTTCTGCGCGTCGCTGATGTTGATCAGAGCGAGGTTATCGTCGTAGGGTGCCATGCCGATTTCGAAGATGCCGACCACGCGGAATTGTTTGAGGCGGGGCATCATCCCGGCCGGAGTGATCTGGCCTTGCGGTGCGATCAGCATGATTTTCTGGCCAAGCTGAACGCCAAGCGCGCGCGCCAGATCGACGCCGAGCACGATGCCGAACTCTCCGCTGCGCAGATCGGCCAGTGAGCCGAACTTGACCTTGTTGGAAAGTTCGGTGACGGCCGTTTCCTTTGCCGGGTCGATTCCGCGCACCATCACGCCCTGAACGTTCTGCCCGAATGAAAGCATTCCCTGTCCGCCCACATAGGGTGCGGCCGCCGCGACTTGCGGATTGCTGATCACCTTGTCGAATACCGAATGCCAGTTATCCATCCGTCCGCCGTCCGCAACTACCTCCAGATGCGGAGTCGCGCCCAGCATGCGGCTGCGGATCTCCTTCTGGAATCCGTTCATCACCGACAGCACCACGATCAATGCCATTACGCCCAGTGCCATGCCCAGCACCGAGATCAGCGAAATGAAGGAGATGAAATGGTTGCGCCGCTTGGCTCGGGTGTAGCGCAGTCCGATGAACAATTCGTATGGTTGCAAGGCTGAAGATTGAATATGTTTAAACGGCCGCTAGTTTGCCACAAAGCAGCGGGACCATGGCGGAAAACCTGACGCAAGGCAGGCAGCATCCGCTGAAAACATTTAACCATTTCACGATTGGCCGAATTGGGTTCAGAATGCGGTACGGAAGGCATCAATTTCGCGGGCAGTGACCGATACTGAATGCGTTATGATAAATTTTATGCGGCTAAATTATCCGAACAGGCCTCTATGATTTCAATCGCTGATCTTCCGCCCAAGCCCGTTTGGCGGCAGTTGTTCAAAACGGTCGAAGGACGCATCCTGCTGCTTGGCATCGTGATTGCACTATCCGGTCTGATCGCAATGGGGCTGGTCGCCTTCTGGTCGCCACAAACCTCGCGCATGATGGGCGCCATGAGCTTTGCCGACCTGATGTTCGGCTCTATCGTATCCATGTCCATAGGGTATGCCGGGGGATACGGCTACACCTTCGTGGTGCCGGTGGTCATGTGGGTAGAGAGCGTGATGGTGTTGTTGTTTTATCCGGTATTTGTTTTCAGCGTGCGCAAGCTGGTGGAGTTCCCCAGATTGAAACGCTTGATCGAGCGCACCCAGGCAGCCGCCGAGCGCCATCATGGCAGGGTGCGCCGTTACGGCGTTGTCGGCCTCTTCATCTTCGTCTGGTTCCCGTTCTGGATGACGGGGCCGGTGGTAGGCAGTGCGATCGGATATCTGCTGGGTTTGCCGGCCTGGGTGACGCTGACGGTCGTCCTCGCCGGCACTTTCGTCGCGATGGTTGGGTGGGCCTTTCTATTGTTCAGCCTCTATACCCGTGCCGCTGTCTTCGCTCCCTGGGCACCCATACTCATTATCGGCCTTATCATCCTGGTTATCCTCGCCATCTACCTGCTTGATCGGCGCAAACATAAACGCTGGTAAGACAGGATATGGAGCCAGGTCAGTATTGTGAAAGGAACGGTGGTACGGTGACAGGTGATTACGCAATTTTCACGATTAATTTAATGGCATGATGAACGAACTGAGCTGCTGGCTGCTGCGCTGCGAAAATCAATTGCTGGTTGCAACCGTCGATCAAGAGGAAAATCCGTTTCCGTGTGGTCGAGCATCGGATTTAGGCAATCCCGCTGATGCCTTGCTGATCGGCGAATGGCATGGAATCCACTGCTATGCGGCGGACATGGATACTATCCCTGCAAACATACCCGGCGAGCTGATGCCGGTGCGCACCCTGTTCAGTCTGGTCGGTGCGGATGCGATCTATCTGGCCGGGCGTGCCATCCAGCTCCTGGACTGGCAGAAAAACCACCGCTACTGCGGCAGATGCGGCACGCTCACGACCGTCAGGGCAGGGCAGTTTGCGATGCTGTGCCCGGCATGCGGGCTGGTTGCTTACCCGAGAATCTCACCGGCCGTGATGGTGCTGATCAGCCGCGGCAATGAAGTGCTGCTGGCGCGCAGCCCGCGCTTCAGGTCGGGTGTGTACAGCGCGCTGGCCGGATTTGTCGAAGCCGGTGAAACCCTGGAGCAATGTGCTATCCGCGAAGTGCTTGAGGAGGTTGGAATCGAAATTGCCAATCTCCGGTATTTCAGAAGCCAGTCCTGGCCGTTTCCGGATTCGCTGATGGCGGCATTCTTTGCCGACTACGCCGGAGGAGACATCAAGCCCGACCCGCTCGAAATCGAGGATGCCCAATGGTTTCCGTGCAGTGCATTGCCTGCATTGCCCGAACCGGTGAGCATTGCCCGGCAATTGATCGATGCAGCGTGCCGGCAGCGATAGCTAAAACGGCATGAGGGGAGGTGTGTGCCCTTTTACAACCTGCTTGTGCTGTGCCGGTTCCGGAATCGCTTGAATTTCATCACCAGGGGGAAACCACAGATGTCCTACCCGCGCATGATCTTCCTGACCTCGCTGGCGATGATTGCATTCGCCGGCAACTCGCTGCTGTGCCGTGCCGCTCTGAAACATGCCGGCATTGATGCGGCCAGCTTTACTTCGATACGGCTGATCTCAGGTGCGATCATGCTGTGGATGCTGGTCAACCTGGGCCGCGGCTACAAGATCGGTCGGGGCAACTGGCTTTCCGCATTTGCGCTGTTTGTGTATGCGGCCGGTTTTTCCTATGCCTATGTCAGCCTGCCTGCGTCGACTGGCGCACTTCTGTTGTTCGGTGCGGTGCAGGCAACGATGATCGGCCATGGCATCCGCACGGGAGAACGCCTGCTGAAATTGCAGATAATGGGGCTGGTGATCGCGCTTGCCGGACTGGTCGGGCTGTTGTTGCCGGGACTTTCCGCACCGCCGATGCTCGGCTCCGTACTGATGCTGGCTTCCGGGATCGCATGGGGCGTATATTCCCTGCGCGGCAAGGGTGCGGGCGATCCGCTCAGGGTGACCGCGGGAAATTTCATGCGCGCTGTTCCCTTCGCGGCAGCTTTGAGTGTCGTGATGGCAGGACGATCCTCGCTGGATAGTGCCGGATTCTGCTACGCGCTGGCGTCGGGCGCGCTGACTTCAGGCGTCGGATATTCGGTCTGGTACACCGTATTGCCCGCACTGAAGGCCGCCAAGGCAGCGACTGTGCAACTCAGTGTTCCGGTAATTGCGGCATTGGGTGGAGTGCTCTTGCTCGGTGAGCCGATCACCGTGCGACTGCTATTGTCGTCCCTGGCAATTCTCGGAGGAATCGCGCTGGTCATTCTGGAGAAGCAACGAACTGGAGGTGCCGGGCGGGGTTGATAGGACAATCGCCCTTAATGACATTGAATCCAGCAGGCTTGAAAAGTCGGGAAATTCAATCAATATGCTTAGCATGACAGGATAATAATGACTTCATCGATACAACACATCAAAGCTGTCGATATTGATTATCAACCTGCTTCGCTGTCTGCCGACTTGTTTTGCTCAGCTTGAAGTCGTTCTGCCTCTGCGGTGTCCTCGGGTGAATTACCCCGTTTCGTTGTTGAAATTGAATTCAATCCCGCAAACAGCGTTTTCCAAACCATAAAAGCGATTGATATCGGAACGGCGAGTGCGAAAAACACGATGATTACTTTAAAAAATAGGCTGTCTTCCATGGTTGAACTCTCCTTGTGCTTGATGTTATCCGATCAGAACTCATGTGGTCTGTTCATCGTCTGGGCAGAAGCTGATTTATCAGGTATTTGAGCATAACAAAAAATATCGTCCATAACTTCCGGGAAATGTTTTGATACAAATATATTTTGGATAAATGTAATTCGCCTGTATTTTTTGTTTGCAAACCTTTAAAATCGATAAATAGGTGGTTAACTGCGGATTAAGTTTCCGGCGTTCAAGATTTCAGATGCCTTTCCGCAATGCGTCATTAACGGGTTACCCAACGGGTGTTGAAACCTGCAATCCTGTTTCAGGACTTTGCATCCTCTTAAAACTGCGGGGTAAGCCGATATCAGAATCGCCGACTGGATTCGGCGATTTACGGGAGATTGACCATTCGCCAGTGAAATGTATTTCCATTTTTAAATAATTATAGGGAGATCAAACATGAATTCGACTGCTGAAGCACTGGGAATCGGGATGCTCATCGGTGTCGTCCTGTTTCTCGTATGTCTGCTGCTGGGCTGGATAGACAAAATGACAGCGGCAATGAGCAGGCTGTTCAAATAAGGTAATTCCTCGTCAGCCTGTCCCTCTTTCGGGGTCCTGTTCATCAGGACCCCAGCCTGAATGGTGCGTTGACTTTCGGCATGAATGCCATCTATTCTGCGCGGAAAGGGGTCCGCTTTGCGAGTCGGGCGACTTGAATTTCGAGTGACTGCAGCGTCGCTGGAATCCAATCGCTTTCCTCTGCAGCCCGAACAAATCGCCGGGCACCGGCCGCTTCCGCACAAATCTGCCAGCCGCAAATAATTCAATGTAAACTGCAGCCGTGTCCCGCAAGTGGAGCCGGAAAAATGCGAATATTTCTTCTCATTGCTATATTTCTGCCCTCAGTCGCGTCTGCATCCGACTGGGTTGATTTGGCCAAAACGCCGGAAGCGCGCGTAATGCTCGACAAGGCCAGCATTGAAACTTTTGATGGCGGTGCCAAAGCCAGTCTGAAGTTCCTCTACCGCAAAGAGCAGCCCGGCCAGACCATTACCCAGGGCAAACCGTTCGATCATTCAGTCAACCAGTATTATCTGGTTTGCAGTACACGGCAGTTCCAGGTTCTGCAATTGACGGTATTCCACAAGATGGACACGGTAGGCTCATTTCATGCCAGTCTTGATCTGAATGATCTGCTCGATGCGAGGCCGGGCACGGGCGTGATGTATCTGCTCGACAGGCTATGTCCCGGGAAATCGCCTGCGGCACGGTAGGTAGTTGTTTTTCATTTGACGCGATCGCCAACCAATGATCAGACAAGCTGATGGCAACTTCTGAATCGGCACCCTTCTTTGAGCACACCTGGTCCGTGTATGACCTGATCTCCGAACAAAACTACATGTTTCACCGCGAGTTGTATGCAAAGGTTGCACAACTCCTGAAACAGCGCAAAGACTGCAACAAATACCGGCTGCTGGACCTGGGCTGCGGCAATGCCCGGTTTCTTGCTCCCAGTCTGGTGTTATCACCGCCAGCGCAATACCAGGGCGTGGACTTGTCCGGAAATGCGCTGCGCGAAGCGCAAACTTACCTTGCCGAACTATCTTGTCCGGTCGAGCTGACGCATCGCGACCTGCTGGAGACCCTGGAAACGTCGGTTCGGCGATGGGATGTCATTTTCACCGGATTCGCGCTTCACCATCTGTCACGCGATCAGAAAGCGCGTTTGTTTGGAGCTGCCGGACAATGCCTGTCTGACAACGGCTGGTTGCTGATGGTCGATGTCGTGCGGGAGGAAAACCAGAGCAGGGAAGAATACCTGCAGGAATATTTGCGGGATATGCGCGGGCGCTGGACGGGAATCCCGCCGGAACAACTGGAGTTAGCCTGTGAGCACGTTGCTGCCAATGATTATCCCGAGCAGCTTCCCGCATTGCAGGAAATGGCCAAGGCATCCGGATTGAACAACAGCTGCGTGATCGGCAAATTCGGACACCATCACGCAGTTTTGTTTTCGCGCGGAGTTGCGCCTTGATCAGGACTTGAACGGCTGATTCCGGATGTGGGTCAAGCGGCCGATACAAGCCTCTCCAGGCCGATCAAATGCGGGGTTTCCTTGGCCTGATCATTCGTTTTCGCAGCAGAACCTGGCTGCCCGTAAAATTCAGGCCGGGCTAATATGGTCAAGAGCATTTTTCAAATTCGCAATGGTTTGGTCTACATGCAGCAATTTTTCAAGACCAAACAAACCCAATCTGAATGTCCGGAAGTCGGGTCTTTCGTCGCACTGAAGCGGTACACCGGCAGCGATTTGCAACCCCTCTTGTACAAATTTTTTCCCGCTCTGAATGTCAGGATCGGATGTGTAGCTCACCACGACTCCGGGTGATTGAAATCCCGGCGCTGCGACGGACGTGAAATTTCTCGATTCAAGCAAGGATCGAACTTTCAAACCCAGTTCCATCTGTCTTGCCTGGGCTGTCGGCAAACCGAGCGCTTGCGTTTCCTTCATGTTGTCGCGCAGGATTTTTAATCCGTCTGTCGGCATGGTCGCGTGATACATATGGGCGCCTTTTTCATAGGCCTCGATGATTTGCAGCCACTTCTTCAGATCAAGGGCAAAGCTGCTGCTTTGGGTGCTATTGATTTTCTCATACGCGCGTTCGCCCAGCCCGATCATTGCGCAGCAAGGTGAGCTGCTCCATCCTTTTTGCGGAGCAGAGATCAGTACGTCTACCTGGCATTTCTTCATGTCTATCCACATTGCGCCCGATGCGATGCAGTCCAGAACGAATATTCCGTTGACAGATTCAACTGCCGCACCGATTGCCTGCACATAGTCGTCCGGCAGGATGATTCCGGAGGAAGTTTCAACATGGGGAACAAATACAACTGCCGGCTTTTCCTTTTTTATGAAGGCGACAACTTCCTCGATTGGCGGCGGCGCAAAGCAGCCTGTTGTCGAGTCGTCGATCTGCCTCGCCTTGAATACATCAACATCCTGTGTGATGTTTCCCATTTCCAGAATTTGGGTCCAGCGATAACTGAACCAGCCATTGCGAATGACCATACATTTTTGATTGTTGGCGAATTGGCGCGCAACCGATTCCATTCCGAATGTGCCGCTGCCGGGAACGATAATCGCCGAGCGGGCGTTGTAAGTCTCCTTGAAGACAGCAGAGATGTCATTGACAACTTGCTGGAATTGTCTGGACATATGGTTCAGCGAACGATCGGTGTATACAACCGAAAACTCGAGCAATCCTTCGGGATCTACGTTTGGGAGCAAGCCTGACATTGCATTTCCTCTTCTGGTTATAGTTGCGATTCGTATGTACAACTCGTTAACCCGAGCGGGCGAGTTACTTGCTGATTATCACATATAGTTGGAACTTTTGAATTGCTACCTTTCAAATGAAAGCCTGATTGGAAAAGGGCGATTTTCGACAAAAGGCAGATGCGCTAGCCCATTTTAAGACACCAGCCCATGTGGGTGTATGATTAAACTTCTATAGCAATTCAACCATCCTGAAAAACAAGGAATCTATTTATGGGTATCACACTGATTGTCATTCTGGTTGTAGCCGCCCTGATCGTATTTTACGTGATCGGGATTTTCAACAAGCTGGTCATGCTGAAGAATCGCTACAAGAACGCGTTTGCGCAGATCGAGGTGCAATTGAAGCGGCGTTACGATCTGATACCGAATCTAGTCGAGACCGCCAAGGGTTACATCAAGCATGAACGCGAAACCCTGGAAGCAGTGGTCCAGGCGCGCAACACGGCGCAAAAGATGCTGTCTGCCGCCGCCTCCGATCCGGGCAATGCCGAGGCGATGAAGGGCCTGAGCGGCGCCGAGGGAAAACTGGCCGGCGCAATGATGAACATGAACATGGTGATGGAAGCCTATCCCGATCTCAAAGCCAACCAGAACATGATGCAGCTGAGCGAGGAAATCACTTCCACAGAAAACAAGGTCTCTTTCGCCCGGCAGGCCTTTAACGACTCGGTAATGGCCTACAACATATACAAGCAGACATTCCCGCCAGTATTCTTTGCGGCAATGTTTGGCCATGCGCAGGATGCGACCCTGCTGGAATTCGAGGATACTGCTGCCATACAGGCTGCACCAAAGGTTTCGTTCTGATCCCTGCTATTTCGCATTCCGGCGTTTAAATGAATTTCTTCGAATCACAGGACCGTGCCCGCAAGAATACCTCCACGCTTGTCTTCCTGTTTGCCCTGGCAGTTATCACCCTGATCATCATGACCAATCTGCTGGTCATGGTGGTGTTCGGTTTTATCGGCAACGATCAATTGCATAGCGGCACCGTGCTGATCCAGAAAATGGACTGGCAGAGGTTTGCGCTGATCAGCGCGGCTGTGGTTACCGTGGTGCTGGCGGGCAGCTTATACAAGATCATGGCCTTGTCCGGCGGCGGCAAGACGGTTGCGGATGCATTGGGTGGAAGGCTGATCCCGCAAAACACCGACGACCTGAAGCAGCGCAGGCTGCTGAACGTTGTGGAAGAGATGGCCATCGCGTCAGGCATTCCGGCGCCGCCTGTATACATACTCGCGGGCGAACCGGGCATCAATGCTTTTGCGGCCGGCTTCACGCCGCGCGATGCAGTCATCGGCGTCACACAGGGACTGATCAATCACTTAAGCCGCGAACAGCTGCAGGGCGTCATCGCCCATGAGTTCAGCCATATCTTCAACGGCGACATGCGGCTCAACATTCGCCTGATTGGTGTGCTGAACGGCATCCTGATCATCGGCCTGGCGGGCTACTACATTTTGCGCACCGGTGCCTATTCGGGCCGCAGCAGGAACAACAAGAATTCTGGCGGTATCCTCGGACTGGCAATCGGCTTGATGGTCATCGGTTTTGCCGGTACCTTTTTCGGCAATCTGATCAAGGCTGCGGTGAGCCGGCAGCGTGAATATCTGGCCGACGCCTCGGCCGTGCAGTTCACCCGCAACCCCGAAGGGATCGCGGGCGCATTGAAGCGTATCGGCGGGCTCGGACACGGATCGATCGTGGAAAATCCCGGCGCACCCGAAATCAGCCACGCTTTTTTTGCCCAGGGTGTTTCGGGATTGATGCAATCGCTGTTCGCGACGCATCCGCCGCTGGAAAATCGCATTCGTGCCATCGACCCGCATTGGGACGGCAAATTCGCCACTGACGACGAGACCGATCTGCACCAGAATGAGGAGCAGCCCGATAAAAAAACAGCCTTGTCGCGCGAAGAGCTGGCTCGAAAAGCCGCGACCGCTGCCGTCGGCGCCACGATGGCCACTGTTTCGAATGCGATCGGCCAGGTCGGCAACCCCATGCAGGAAACTCTGGCGCATGCGCGCACGCTGATTGCAGGTTTGCCCGAAGCCATTACGGAAGCGGTACACGAGCCCTATGGCGCTCGCGCGGTAATATATTCCTTCCTGCTTGATCATGGCCAGGAGGTTCGTGACAGACAATTGATGCATTTGCGGCAGCATGCCGATCCGGATGTTTTCGCGTTGACGCAAAAGCTGATGCCGGACATGGGCGGACTGGATATCAAATACCGGCTGCCGCTGATCGACATGGCCACCCCGGCGCTGAAGCAGTTATCCATCGGCCAGTACCAGTCGTTCAAGAAGAACCTGATCGCGTTGATCGAAATGGATTCCCAAATCGATTTGCTGGAATGGTCATTGCGGAAAATTCTGTTTACCAATCTTGACGGGCATTTTTTCAAACCGGCGCCTCCGAAAGTCCGCTATTCCAATATCAGGGATCTCAGGCAGGAAGCCAGGGTGATACTTTCGGTAATGGCCTACTCGGGCCAGCAGCAACAAAATGATGTCGAAGCCGCTTTTCATGCTGCCGCCGTCGCGCTGGAATTCGGCGAGCTGGAATTGCGGGAAAAAAACAGGATCAATGTTGCCGATCTGGATATGGCCATGGACAAACTGGAAATGCTGAACCCCCTGGCCAAACCGAAGTTATTGAAGGCATGTGCCGTCAGTGTCATGCATGACCAGAAGATGTCTGCAGTCGAAGCCGAATTGTTGCGCGCGATTGCGAGTGTGCTTGGTTGCCCGATGCCGCCGATAATTGCATAGGCTGGATTCGACCATGCTCAACACCGTTGCTTGTGGATACAGGCATTTGACGTACCATGGGCGTACTGGTTGTCCGACCCTGTTGCGTGCATTTATGAACCGCCCCTCAATTACTGAAAGCGCTCATTGGTCAGACTGAAATTCTCGATCGAACTTAATTATGAAATCGACCAACCCGGCTGCGATTTCATATTCAGCGTGCATGCCGCGCAAACCCGGCATCAAGTCGTGGTGAACGAATCGCTGGCTATCAGTCAGAACCTGACATTCAATCTGAATGCCGATCCGGTCACGCACACGCGTTTCCTGAGGCTCAAGGCCTCTGCCGGCCCGCTGCAGCTGCGCTACGATGCGACGGTGGACATCGACCACTACTCCGCTCCGCCGGAGCAGATCCGCGAGGTCCCCGTGGCCAGCCTGCCTGGGACCGTGCTGCCCTACATTTATCCAAGCCGCTATTGCCAGTCAGACCGTCTTCACAAACTGGCAGTCAAGGAGTTTGGCCATTTGTGGCAGGGCTACAGTCGCGTCCAGGCGATCCGTGACTGGGTGATGAATCGAGTCACCTTCGTTTCCAATTCTTCCACCGGCACCACGACCGCCGTCGACACGCTGGTTGAAGAGGTCGGAGTGTGCCGTGACTTCGCTCATTTGATGATAGCGCTGTGCCGGGCGGTCAACATACCGGCGCGTTTCGTAACCGGCATCGATTACGGTGCCGATCCGATACTGGGGCCGACCGATTTTCATGCCTACGTCGAAGTCTATCTGGGCGACCGCTGGTATATCTTTGATCCCTCTGGTGTCGCCATTCCCATGGGGTTCGTGCGTATTGGCACCGGACGCGACGCGGCCGACTCGGCCTTTGCCACCCTGTTCGGCGGCGTGCGCGGGGCAGCTCCGGTCATAAGCATAGAAGCGATCCCGAATACTCAGGGGATATTGACGGTGCCGCAGCTGGTTCCTTATGCGCTGTCTACCGACGGGCAATTTGTGCCGGATTGAAGTGTTTATGTTGAGCTGGGATGCGCCAGGGTCTTCAGGCAGGCTGTCAGAATGATTCTTTTGCGGTAATCACCGTTGACCAAGCAGAATTCCTTATAATGCAGAAAAAATAATTTACCCGCCGCATCCCTGTCTTTTTTCAATTCACCTTTAAGGATTTGCAAATAATGTCTATTAAGTCTCGAATCTTGCTGGCAAGCGCTGTTTCCCTGTTGGTCTTGAGCGCCTGCAACAGCAAAACAGGAAGTGATCTCGCGGCGGGTGATATCGCTGCCACCGTAAACGGCACCCCCATCAGCAAGTACAGTGTTGACCAGATAGTCGGCCAGCGCGCTGCAAGGGGCCAGCCTGATAGCCCCGAAACGCGCAAAGCCATCATCGACCAGCTGGCCATCACGATGCTGGCATCCGAGGAGGCGATCAAGAAAAACCTGGACAAGACGCCGGAGGTGAGCAACCAGATCAATCTGTCCCGGCAGTCCATCCTGGCCAATGCCTACGTTGAGGACTACATAAAGAATCATCCGATCAGCGACGACATGTTGAAAGCCGAGTACGACAAGGTCAAGGCACAGATGTCCGGCACCGAATACAAGGCACGCCACATCCTGGTGGACAAGGAAGCTTTGGCCAAGACCATCATCGCCAAGCTGAAAAAGAATCCCAAACTGTTCGACAGCCTCGCCAGGCAATATTCAAAAGATCCGGGTTCGAAAAGCAAGGGCGGCGAACTGGGCTGGTTCGATCCGCGCGGCATGGTGCCGGAATTCGGTGCTGCCGTCGCCAAGCTTAAAAAAGGCAAATTCACGCTTGAGCCGGTCAAGACGCAGTTTGGCTATCACGTGATCCTGCTTGAAGATACCCGCGCCAAGGAGGCACCCACCTTCGAGCAAGTCAAACCTCAACTTGCCAAACAGTTGCAACAGCAGAGCCTGAAGAAGCTGTTCGACGACATGAAGGAAAATGCCAAGATCGTAATCACCGACTCGCCGGCAGCAGCACTGTCCAAGAAACCGGAATAAGCCGGGACGCAGCAAAGAGGGATGATGGCCGGGGACGATTTAAAGTAATTCGAACCTGGCCCATAAATTCGTTGCGATTGTCTGTATTGTGTCAAAGGCTGACATCCACTCAAGGTGATTTTAATTTATGCCCACAAAAAATTGGGATTAGACTAAATATCCACACATCATGATCTATCCGGCCGAAAAAATCTGGGACCATGATCGCCAGCGCCGCAACCGAAAGCTGGAGCGCGCTGCATCGGCGATGGGCGGCACGCTGCGTGACAAGGTGGTGAGTTCCGAGATGGCGGTTCAACTGCTTGAGTCCGTGATCGAGCCGGGCGACCGAGTATGCCTGGAGGGCAACAATCAGAAGCAGGCCGATTTTCTGGCGCAGGCGCTGACGCGCGTCGATCCAGCAAAGGTCAATAAATTGCACATGCTGCAATCGGTGCTGGCGCTGCCCGAGCATCTCGACCTGTACGAATCCGGCATTGCGGAACAAGTCGATTTCTCGTTCTCCGGCCCGCAGGGCGGACGTCTGGCGCGCATGGTGGGCAAGGGGCAGATACGCATCGGCGCGATCCATACCTACCTCGAATTGTTCAGCCGCTATTTCATCGACCTGACGCCGCACGTCGCGCTGGTGGCCGCGCAGTCCGCCGATGCTCAGGGCAATCTGTACACCGGCCCGAATACCGAGGATACGCCCGCGATCATCGAGGCGACCGCGTTCAAGAACGGAATAGTGATCGCGCAGGTCAACGAGATGGTGGACAAGGTTCCGCGCGTGGACATCCCCGGCGACTGGGTGAACTTCGTGATACCCAGCCCGCGCCCGCATTACATCGAGCCGCTGTTCACGCGCGACCCGGCGCAGATTTCAGAGATACAGGTGCTGATGGCGATGATGGCGATCAAGGGCATCTACGCCGGGTATGGCGTGCAGCGCCTTAACCACGGCATCGGTTTCGACACCGCAGCGATCGAATTGCTGCTGCCCACCTATGCAGAGAGCCTAGGACTGAAAGGCAAGATATGCAGCCACTGGGCGCTCAATCCGCATCCCGCGATGATCCCTGCGATCGAAGCCGGTTTCGTGAAGTCGATACACTCGTTCGGTTCCGAACTCGGCATGGAAAACTACATTGCCGCGCGTCCCGACGTGTTTTTCACCGGGCCGGATGGCACGATGCGCTCGAACCGCGCGTTCTCGCAGGCGGCCGGACACTATGCCTGCGACATGTTCATCGGGTCGACCTTGCAGATCGATATGGAAGGCAACAGCTCGACCGCGACGCTGGATCGCATCTCCGGCTTCGGCGGTGCGTCCAACATGGGCGCGGATGCCGCCGGGCGGCGCCACGCCAGCCCGGGCTGGCTTAAAGCCGGTGAACAACGACGAATCCACAACCCCGGCATTCCGCGCGGCCGCAAGCTGGTGGTGCAGATGGTGGAGACATTCCGCGAGCACATGCATCCGGCATTTGTGCCCAGACTGGATGCGTGGAAGCTGGCCGAATTCGCAAACATGCCGATCCCGCCGGTGATGATCTACGGCGACGATGTAACCCACATTCTGACCGAGGAGGGCATCGCCAACCTGCTGCTTTGCGCGAACGCCGAAGAACGCGAGCAGGCGATACGCGGCGTTGCGGGCTACACCGAGATGGGCCTGGGCCGCGACCTGCGCATGGTCGAAAACCTGCGCGACCGCGGCGTGATCCAGCGAGCCGAGGATTTGGGCATCGACAAGCGCGACGCGACGCGCGACCTGCTCGCGGCAAGATCGGTCAAGGATCTGGTGCGCGCATCGGGCGGGCTGTACCAGCCGCCGGTGCGGTTCAGGAACTGGTGAGGAGATAACAGCATGGCCATGGAAAATCTCAAGTATCGTTTTGACGGCGGCAAGCCGATCAGCGGCGAGACCGCGATTGTCGGCGTGCTGGGTTCGGGCAATCTCGAGGTGCTGGTGGAACCGGCCAGGCTGGACGGCGCGTGCGAGATCGAAGTGTCGACTGCGGCGCGCGGATTCGGCACGATCTGGCAGGCGGTGATGAAGGATTTCTTCGCGCGGCATCATGCCGGCGACATCCGCATATCGGTCAACGATGCGGGCGCGACGCCGGCCATAGTCAGCCTGCGCCTCGACCAGGCGATCGAGACATTCAAGGGCAACCATAAATGACAAGCAGCTATTACGAGAGCACTGCGCGTGCGCGTATAGCCGGTCTGCTGGATGCGAACAGCTTTCATGAATGGCTGCCGGCCGCCGAACGCGTGACCAGCCCGCACCTGGCCACGCTGGAACAGCCTGCCGCGTTCGACGATGGCGTGGTCGTCGGGAAGGGCAGCATCGCCGGCAAGAAGATCTTCATTGCCGCTCAGGAAGGCGGCTTCATGGGCGGGGCGGTGGGCGAGGTTCACGGCGCAAAGATCGTCGGCATGCTGGAACGCGCGGTGCGCGACCAGCCGGCGGCGGTGCTGCTGCTGCTGGAAACCGGCGGGGTGAGATTGCAGGAAGCCAATGCGGGACTGATCGCGGTGTCGGAAGTGATGCGCGCGATCCTGTCCGCGCGTGCCGCGGGCGTCCCGGTGATCGTCGCGATCGGCGGGCAGTACGGCTGCTTCGGCGGCATGGGCATCGCCGCGCGCTGCGCGACTGCGATCATCATCAGCGAAGAGGGCAGGCTAGGCCTGTCCGGCCCGGAAGTGATCGAGACCGCGCGCGGCGTCGAGGAATACGACTCGCGCGACCGCGCGCTGGTGTGGCGCACCGTCGGCGGCAAGCATCGCTACCTGCTCGGCGAGTGCGACACCATCGTACCGGACAGCATGGAAGCATTTCGGAACGCGATCATCGCGAGCATCGAAAACGGCGACGACTGGTCGCTGCAGGCACTGGAACGCGAACAGCAACTGCTGGGCGACCGGCTGCAGCGATTTGGCGACTGCAGGGACAGCCGCGACATATGGCGCAAGCTGGGCTGGCCAGACCCGGACGCGATCGCGATGATGGACAACGACGAGTTCGTTGCGGCAGCGCAGAAACGATGCGCAAAACAAACCATAAAGGCACCTTGACATGGATTGGAGAAAAGTCGCAACACAGTTGTTTCCCTCTGTTTACGATGTCAAGCAGGAGGGTGACCTGTTGTATGGGCAGGGGCGCTGCGGCAAGCACACCGTTGCTGTGATCGGCACCACCAACCATGCCGAGGTCGGTGCCGAGCTTGCGCTTGCGATGGCGGCAGCGGTGCTAGAGGTGACGAACAAATATCCCCGGCGGCCCATCCTTTTCCTGGTCGACACCAGCGGCCAGCGCCTGCGGCATCGCGATGAGATGCTCGGCCTGAACGGCTACATGGCGCACCTGGCGAAGTGCGTCGAGATGGCGCGCCGGCGCGGCCACACGATCATCAGCCTGGTGTACGAACAGGCGCTTTCCGGCGGCTTCCTCGCCAACGGCATGATGGCAGACCGGTGCGCTGCGCTGCCCGAGGCCGAAATCCGCGTGATGGGCCTGCCGGCGATGGCGCGGGTGACGCGCATCAGCGAAGAAAGGCTGGCCGAACTCAGCAAAACATCACCCGTGTTCGCGCCGGGTGCGAACAATTATCTGCAGATGGGCGGCCTTGACGAATTATGGGAGGGCGATCTGTCCGCCTGTCTGTCTAAGGCACTGGAACATGCCGATGCGATCGACCATCGCCGAGTCCGCGGACTGGAGCGTGGCGGACGCAAGCTGGCTGATGTGGTCGTTAATCGCGTGCTGGGCAGTGCCTGAACATGAACTTGTGCAGACATGCACTGGTGTGGATACGGCCGGAAAGGCATGCGGCTGTGGCGGCACAGATCACCGATGTCGAGTTGCACGCGCAAGTCGACGCGTGGCTCGCAGCGGACCGGCCTTTGGTGGTCGCACGCCAGCCATGCGGTGCAGTGGTACCGGACTGCACAGAAGCCGGAACAATTGCGGCGGGTCTGGCACTGCCTCCGACACAGGGCAAGCGCCGCATCCCGCTCGCCGTAGCTGCTGATGACATTGCTCGATACACATCACCTTTGCTGCTAGCCGATACGCTGACCCATGCGCCTGCCGAATGGCGGCCCGCATTATCCCAACTTGATGCAGCGGCAAAGGGCCTCGATATCGAACTCCGCGTATTCGGTTCGCTGGCCTGGCAGGCGCTGAGCGGCCTCCCGTACCTGACACCGCAATCGGATATCGACCTGCTCTGGCATCCGCAATCGAATGCGCAGCTGCAGCAGGGCATCGATCTGCTGGCACGCTGGGAGCAGTCCAGCGGACTGCGCGCGGATGGCGAGGTGCTGTTCGGCGAAGTCAGTGCAGTGTCCTGGCGCGAATGGGGAAAGCTGGAATCCGGCAGCGATCGGCGCGTGCTGGTGAAGCGTATTGACAGTGCAGAACTGGTTGATGCCGGTGAACTGCAGGGTTTGCTGGCATGACTCTCCTTCGGCAACGAACCATAGCGGCTAGCCCGGCCCCATATGCATATCGTATCGCGCGCCTGGCGGTGCGCAGCCTGTACCGGGAACTGGCGCTGTATCCGAAACCGGGCCTGGTCAGTTTCCGGGACAACGGCGCGCATCGGGACATGGATGCGTCGACCTTTGTGCGCAGCCTGTTCGCACTGCGCGGCTATTTCGTATCGATCGCCTCGGCGGGTCTGCGCGATGCGGGATTCGCCGAGCTGCAACAACTCGGAATCGAAGCCGAGTCGCGCATGCTGAGTGCCACAAACGGGATCAACACACACCGCGGCGCAATCTTTACCCTGGGCCTGCTCGCCGCCGCGTCAGCCCATGCGGCATCGCGCAACATCGCGCCGTCCGATGAAAACCTGCGGGCTATCGTTGCAGACAAATGGAGCCGGGATCTGCGCGCGGTCGCTGTACCAAACACATCGAGCCCTACGCACGGACAACTGATGGCGATGCATCACGGCGCCACCGGGGCACGCGGCGAAGCACTGCACGGTTTTCCCTCGGTGTTCGAGATTGCGCTGCCCGCATTGCGGGTTGCGCTGGCGGGAGGCGCACCGCGCGACGATGCGCTGCTGCATGCATTTTACGTTTTGCTCTCCGAAACCGCGGACACCAACGTGCTGTATCGCGGCGGTCCCGCAGGGTTGCATTTCATCCAGATGCGGGCCACAGAATTCCTGCAGCGTGGCAGCGTGTTCCAGCCTGGATGGCAGGCGCTCGCGGTATCGTTGCACCGCGATTGTTCGGCGCGAAACCTGTCGCCGGGGGGCTGTGCCGACATGCTCGCGGCTGCGTGGTTCGTGCACCGGCTGCAGTCCGGCCAATGATAAGTGCACCACTAGCCCGGTCATGAGTCTGGCCATCCTGTGTTCCGGGCAGGGCGCGCAGCATCAGGCGATGCTGGACCTGCTCGCCGGTCATCCTGCTGCCGAGAAAATTATTGAGGCCGGTGAATCAATACTCGGTTTCAAGTTGCGCGACGTGCTCTCGCAACCCGACGCGATGTTCCGCAATGCAGTTGCGCAACCGCTGATCTGCCTGACCCAGCTGGCATTGTGGACTGCGCTGCGGCCGGATGCACCCAGGCCAGCCGCATTCTGCGGGTACAGCGTCGGCGAACTGGGCGCCTATGCCTGCGCGGGCGCGCTTGATGCAGCAGAGCTCGCGCGCCTCGCCGCCGCGCGCGCCGCGCTGATGGACCAGGTCGCTGCCACCCAGCCGGGTGGCATGATGGCAGTGCAGGGCCTGCGCCGCGAAGAGGTGGATGGATTATGTGCCGGTCAGCGTGCCTGGGTCGCGATCGCGATCGGCAAGGAAGAATTCGTGATCGGCGGCGAGCACGACGCATTGCAACTACTGGACACCAACTTGTCTGCGCGCGGTGCGCGGCTGACCCGGCTCAAGGTGGGTTTGGCATCGCATACGCCGTTGCTCAGCGATGCGGTTCCACCGTTCCGTATGGAACTTATTGCTTCGTCATTAACCGATCCCGACACGCCGGTGGTCGCTGGCATTGATGCCGCCTGGGTGGTGCGCCGCGAACCCGCGATCGACAAACTCGCGCAGCAACTGGACCGCACCATCGCATGGGGAGCGTGCCTGGACATGCTGTACGAACGCGGCTGCCGGGTTTTCCTGGAACTCGGGCCGGGACGCGCGCTGGCACGCATGCTGCAGGGACGCTTTGAGGATATCGATGCCCGGTCGGTCGATGATTTCCGCACCCTGGACGGGGTCTCTTCCTGGTTGGCAAAACATGCGCAACAAACTTAAAGTGGCGCATTTAATGTTCTGTAACGTGCCTGGCTAGTTCTGAAATTCGATGAAATCTGTCCATCTGGTAATTCCCGACCTGTTTTTGCCTGGCGATATCGCCGCCGGAATGAGCTCCGACCTGCGATTGCCCTGCCTGGAAAGGCTGCTCGGCCGGGGATGCAGCGCTGACCTGGCACCGGTTGCGCTGGAAACCCTGCTGTGCCGTATATTCGGTCTTCAGGGCAGCGAAATTGCGCCGGTTGCAGCCGTTTCCGCGCAGTTCGACGGTCTCGTTGCGGGATGCTGGCTGCGGGCCGACCCGGTGCATCTGCGACTGCAGCGCGATCGGGTGCTGATGCTTGCAAACCCGGACATCAGCGCGGACGAGGCTGGGGCAATTTGCGCGAGCCTGAACCAGCACTTTGCCGGGCAGGGCATGGAATTTTTTGCGCCGCACCCGCAGCGCTGGTATGTACGGCTGGAAGGGCTGCCGGATATACAAACCAGGCCGGTATCGCAACTCCTCGGCGGGGATGTGCGGGGTTCGTTGCCTGAAGGTGCAGATGCGCCGCGCTGGCATCAGCTGCTCAACGAGATGCAGATGTTGCTTTACGCGCATCCGCTCAACGACGTCCGTTCCGCGCGCAGCATGCTGGAAATCAACAGCCTGTGCCTCTGGGGGGCAGCAGACAGCAGCAATTTGCTGTTGAAACAGCCTTACGACGCTGCGATTTCGGACGATGTGCTGGTCGAGATGTTTGCGGCGGCGGCGGGAATACCCTGCTCGCGATGGACTGAACAATGGCAAGGTGTGGAGGGAGAGGGCGCCCAATTGCTGGTCTGGACCGGGCTGAGGACCGCTTTGCAGAACGGCGACCTGGCTGCCTGGCGCAATGCACTGCTGACGTTCGAGGCTGGCTATGCGAAGCCGCTGTGGGATGCGTTGCGGTCGGGGAAAATCAGCGATCTGCGAATCGATATTCCGGGCAGGGAGGGGCTGCGGCGCGTAGAGTTGTCGCGCCGAGACACTTGGAAAATATGGCGAAAAAACAGTCGATTGGAAAAATATTCGCCCGCATGAACGAAGCGCGGCGGTGCCCCGACTGGCTCCCCGGATTATTGCCGATTTTCAAACGATACTTCGGTTTGTAGTATGATTGCGGCGCGCTCAACGAGGAAAAAAACAACATGAAAATATCATTTCTGGATTTTGAAAGTTCGATAGCCGAACTGGAAGAAAAGATCGAGCAACTGCGCTATATGCAGGACGATTCTGCGCTGGACATCGCGGACGAAATTTCACGCCTGTCGAAAAAGAGCGTAGCGCTGACCAAGGATGTCTACAGCAAGCTTTCCCCCTGGCAGATTTCTCAAGTGTCGCGCCACCCCCAGCGCCCCTACACACTGGACTATATCGAGGCATTGTTCACCGATTTCGAGGAACTGCACGGCGACCGGACTTTTGCCGACGACAAGGCGATCGTGGGAGGACTGGCCCGGTTCAACGGCCAGAGCGTGATGGTGATCGGGCATCAGAAAGGCCGCGACACCAAGGAAAAGATCATCCGCAACTTCGGCATGCCGCGTCCGGAAGGCTACCGCAAGGCGATGCGGCTGATGCGGCTGGCCGAAAAATTCGGCATTCCTATCATGACCTTCATCGATACGCCGGGCGCATATCCCGGCGTGAATGCGGAAGAGCGCGGCCAGTCCGAAGCGATCGGGCGCAACCTTTATGAAATGAGCGAACTGCGCGTTCCCATCATCTGTACCGTGATCGGCGAGGGCGGTTCGGGCGGCGCGCTGGCGATTGCAGTCGGCGATGCGCTGCTGATGCTGCAATACGGCACCTATTCGGTGATTTCCCCTGAAGGCTGCGCGTCCATCCTGTGGAAAAGCGCGGAAAAAGCGGCCGATGCCGCAGAGACGCTGGGCATTACTGCGACGCGCCTGAAGGCGCTGGGGCTGGTGGACAAGATTATCAGCGAACCTTTGGGCGGTGCGCATCGCGATTACCCGGCAACCATGCAGAACGTGAAAAAGGCTTTGCAGGACGCGCTCAGGACTGCACAGAGCAAACCGACGGTCACTCTGATTCAGGACCGCTTCAATCGCTTGATGAGTTATGGCAAATTCAAGGAAATCGCAGTCCAGTAATGCATCAGTTCACCGTCGTTCCGTACCGGAATGACGGCCATCGGGCCTGATCGTGGAATCCGGTAATTTCCTGGTCGAACGCGTCGAGGCGCAGATCGCGTCGCTCGTTCCGGCGAACAGCACCATCCTGGTCGGCCTTAGCGGCGGTGCGGATTCGGTTGTACTGCTGCATCTGCTGCACAGTCTCGCCGCGCGCCACGCATGGCAACTTTCCGCATTGCATGTCCACCACGGCATCAGCCGCAATGCGGATGCCTGGGCGGAATTCTGCGCCGGTCTGTGCGAACGCCTGCACATCCCGTTTCATCTCGAAAGGGTGGATATCGGGCCGCTGCGGGGGCATGGCATTGAGGCGGCGGCGCGCAAGCTGCGCATTGACGCGTTTTCACGGCACAGCTGCGATTACGTTGCACTCGCGCATCATGCCGACGACCAGGCGGAAACGCTGCTGCTGCAGATTCTGCGCGGCGCCGGTGTGCGCGGCGCCGGCGCAATGCCGATGCTTGCCCGGCGCGGCGCTTATCCCGCCTTGTTGCGCCCGCTGCTGCATTGCGCCCGCAGCGAGATACTCGACTACGCCGTCGCACAGGGTTTGCAGTGGGTAGAGGACGAAAGCAACGCAAACGAAAGCCATCCGCGCAACTACCTGCGCCATAGCGTGATGCCTCTGCTGGCGCAGCATTTTCCGGCTTATCGCGAAACCCTGGGGCGCAGCGCCCGGCATTTCGCCGAGGCAAGCGAATTGCTCGATGAATTGGCCTGCCTTGATGCGGGGCAGACACTCGAAGGCAATGCGATGCGGGTCGCAACACTGCGCGGGCTGTCTCAGGCCCGTGCGAGCAACCTGCTGCGCTACTTTCTGCATACACATGGGGCTCCAATGCCGCAAAGCACCCATCTCGACGAAATGCTGAGGCAGCTTTGCGATGCGCGGCAGGATGCAGCCGTGGAAGTTCGCGTTGGCGATTTTCAGCTGCGCCGTTACCGTGACAGCGTGTATCTGTTGCCCGCGACGGCTGAATTTGACCCTGCCCTGTCATTGCCGTGGCAGGGCGAGGCAATGCTGGACTGGACTCCGCTGGCAAAACGGCTGCATTTTTTGCGTACCGCCGGTGCAGGGATCAGTTTCCGGAAGCTGCAGCGCGCCCCGGTGACACTGCGCCTGCGCAACGGTGCAGAAGCCCTCAGGCCGCACCCGGCCGCGGCGAAGCGGACGCTCAAGAACCTGCTGCAGCAGCATCGCATCCCGCCCTGGGAGCGGCCGCGTTTGCCGCTGCTGTTTTGCGGCGATGATCTGGCATGCGTGGTGGGGGTGGCGATCGATGCGGATTACCTTGCCGATGAAAACGAGGAGGGACTATTGGTAACCTGCAATTAATTGGTCTATGATGCAGATCATAAAAAGTTGCACAAAATAAAAGGCTGTTGTAGCAGTTCCGCTAATCCACCTAGGGAGAAAACCATGAAGTTAATAATTGCGTTATGCAGTGCCCTGTTGTTGAGCTTGTCTGTTGCGGCATCCGCCGACCCCATCATCATCAAATACAGCCACGTGGTCGCAGAAAACACCCCCAAGGGTCAGGCTGCATTGAAGTTCAAGGAACTCGCCGAGAAGTACTTGCCGGGCAAGGTGAAGGTCGAGGTGTTCCCGAACAGCCAGCTTTACGGGGACGGCAAGGAAATGGAGGCGCTGCTGCTCGGAGACGTGCAAATTGTAGCCCCCGCATTGGCCAAATTCGGCAAATATACAAAAAAACTGCAGGTATTCGACCTGCCTTTCCTGTTTGACAATATCCATGCTGTAGACCGCTTTCAGCGCAGCCCAACAGGTCTTGCGCTGCTCGATTCGATGGAGGACAAGGGCATCATCGGTTTGGGCTTTCTGCATAATGGCATGAAAGAATTGTCAGCCAATGTGCCGTTGCGCACCCCCGAAGATGCCAAAGGGTTGAAATTCCGCATCATGTCGTCGGATGTGCTCGAAGCTCAGTTCAAGGCACTGGATGCCAATCCGCAAAAGCTCGCTTTTGCCGAGGTCTATCAGGCATTGCAATCCGGTGTGGTCGATGGCGCTGAAAATCCCTGGTCCAACATCTATACCAAGAAATTCTATGAAGTGCAGAAATACATCACCGAGAGCGACCATGGCGTGCTTGATTACATGGTGGTGACCAACGCGAAGTGGTGGAACGGATTGCCTGCAGATATCCGGAAAGGCCTGGCCAAGGCTATGAAGGAATCGATCGCCTACGGCAACAAGATCGCGCTGAACGACGCCGCGGATTACCGCGCCAAAGTGATCGCGGCCCATAAGGCCAAGGTAATCAAACTGACCAAGGCGCAAAAGGCCGAATGGCGCAAGGCCATGAAGCCGGTGTGGGCACAATTCGAACCGGCAATCGGCCAGGATCTGATCAATGCCGCACTTGAGGCTAACAAACCCCAAAAGAAATAACTGGCGCGTAAGTCTTCAGAACCCGGCCCAGCCGGGTTCTTTGCTGGGGGATCCATGAAATATCTCAAGCGTTTGGATGAATGGCTGATCGCCATTCTGCTTGCAGCCATGACACTGCTGACTTTTGTGCAAGTCGTATTGCGCTATGTCTTCGACTCCGGTTTTACCTGGTCTCTGCAACTCAACACGGTGATGTTCGCCGGCATGATATTCATCGGGATATCTTACGGAGTCAGGGTGGGAGCACATATCGGGGTGGACGCAGTAGTCAAGCTGTTGCCGTCCACGCCACGCCGTATCACTTCGATTCTGGCTGTGCTGCTCTGTCTGCTTTATGCGGGCCTGGTGATCTATGGTTCCATGGTCTACGTCCTGAAGATGAAGGCTGTGGGCATAGAAATGGACGATTTGCCGATGAAGATATGGATCGCGCGCGCGATTCTGCCGATTGGTTATACCTTGCTGGCACTGCGATTTTTGCCGGTGCTGTTCAATCTGGTGACTGGCAAATCAGATCGCCTGCATCTTGCCGATGAGGTCGAAGAGGCGCTCAAACTGAAGGCGATGGAGGAAGAAAAGTGAACACCGTTTTTCTCTTCAGCTGCCTGTTTTTCTGCATGCTGATCGGTGTTCCGGTGGCCATCAGTCTGGGGTTGTCCAGCATCCTGACCATCGTGTTCTTTGCCCAGGATTCCCTGGCATCGCTGTCAGTCAAGCTGTATGAAACCAGCGAGCATTACACCTTGCTGGCAATCCCGTTCTTCGTACTGGCCGGCGCATTGATGTCCACGGGAGGGGTTGCAAGGCGCATGGTCGATTTTGCGATCGCGGCCGTCGGGCATCTGCGCGGCGGATTGGCGATTGCTTCCATCCTTGCCTGCATGCTGTTTGCCGCGGTGTCAGGCTCAAGCCCGGCCACGGTGGTTGCAGTTGGTTCCATCGTCATCGCCGGCATGATACGCAACGGTTATCCGAAGGAGTTCGCCGCCGGTGTGATCTGCAATGCGGGCACGCTGGGGATTCTTATCCCACCCTCTATCGTGATGGTGGTTTACGCGGCGGTGACCGATGTGTCGGTGGGCCGCATGTTCATGGCCGGCGTGATCCCCGGAATTCTGCTGAGCCTGATGCTGATGTTTGCGGTACATTGGCGCGTCAAGAAACTGAATTTGCCCCTGACTCCGCGTGCGAGTTTTGGAGAGGTGTTTTCAAAATTCAGGAAGTCGATGTGGGGCCTGGCTTTGCTGGTCATCATCATGGGCGGCATTTACGGCGGTGTGTTCACGCCCACGGAGGCGGCGGCTGTATCGGCTGTATATGCGGTTTTCGTCACGATATTCATCTACCGGGATTTGAAATTCCACCAGTTGCCCCAGGTGTTTGTGGATGCCAGCCGCACCACGGTCATGCTGATGTTCATCATCGCCAATGCAATGCTGTTTGCCCACGTGCTGACCACCGAGCGCATTCCGCAAACGATAGCCGAACATATTGTCGCTATCGGCATGGCACCCTGGATGTTCCTGCTGGTGGTGAACATCATTCTGCTGATCGCGGGTAATTTCATGGAGCCGACCGGCATCATCCTGATCCTTGCGCCGATATTTTTTCCGATCGCAACGCATCTGGGAATCGACCCGATTCACCTCGGCGTGATCATGGTCGTCAACATGGAAATCGGCATGGTCACGCCGCCGGTGGGGCTCAACCTGTTCGTGACCAGCGGCATTACAGGCATGAGCATCGTGCAAGTAACCCGAGCAGCTTTGCCCTGGCTGATGGTGCTGCTGGCTTTCCTCGCGATTGTCACTTACATACCCCAGATCACACTGTTTCTGCCCAATCTGCTGTTCAATTGATTTCATTCCCCGGTGATTCCATTTCCCGGCTTTAATTGACGGGGAATGAGCTCTTGGGGAACGACCCGGAAACGCCGCTTTCCCGACCCTAAATCGCTGCTACCGGCTGCGACAGTACGCCCAAAGCCTGTTAGAATCACGCCTTTGAAAATTTGATTAACCATTATTGTCTGGAGAAGCAGCATGGCTGTAGAACGTACCCTGTCCATCATCAAACCCGATGCAGTCGCCAAGAATGTCATCGGACAGATTTACACCCGCTTTGAAAATGCCGGTTTGAAGATCGTTGCCGCGCAGATGCGCCACCTGTCCAGGACGGAGGCGGAAGGCTTTTACGCCGTGCACCGCGCCCGCCCGTTTTTCAAAGACCTGGTGAAATTCATGATCTCCGGTCCGGTGATGATCCAGGTGCTGGAAGGCAAAAATGCGGTGCTGAAAAATCGCGAACTGATGGGCGCAACCGACCCGAAGAAGGCCGACAAAGGCACGATACGCGCAGATTTTGCGGACAGCATCGACGCCAACGCGGTGCACGGTTCCGATTCGGCAGAAAATGCCGAGATCGAAATTGCATACTTCTTCCCGAAGAAGAATATTCATTCACGCTAACCGCTTGCGATGCAGCAAAACCTCCTTGACTTCGATGCGCATGCTCTGGCCGGCTTTTTCACGGAAATGGGCGAAAAGCCGTTCCGTGCCCGCCAGCTCATGCGCTGGATCTACCGTGCCGGGGAGCCCGATTTTGCCGCGATGACCGACATTGCGGCCACTTTGCGCGGCAAGCTCGCGCAAACAGCCTGCATAACGCCGCCGGAAGTGATGCGCGAAGAATTGTCCGACGACGGGACACGCAAGTGGCTGCTGAACGTCGGTACGGGAAACGCGGTGGAAGCCGTGTACATACCGGAGGCTGAAAGGGGCACGTTGTGCATATCCAGCCAGGCGGGCTGCGCACTGAACTGCTCGTTCTGTTCGACAGGAAAGCAGGGTTTCAACCGCAACCTTGGCGTCGCGGAGATCATAGGCCAGTTGTGGTGGGCAAACCACCAGCTCGGCAGGGATGCGGACGGCAACTGGAAAATCAGCAACGTGGTAATGATGGGCATGGGTGAACCGTTGCTGAATTATGCCAACACCGTCAGCGCACTGCGCCTGATGCTGGACGATCATGCCTATGGATTGTCGCGCCGGCGCGTGACGGTGTCCACTTCCGGCATCGTGCCTGCGATGGACCGATTGCGCGAAGAATGCCCGGTCGCGCTTGCGGTGTCGCTGCATGCGCCTAACGACAGGCTGCGCGACGAGCTGGTGCCGATCAACCAGAAATACCCGCTCAAGGAACTGCTTGCCGCATGCCGGCGATATCTTGAGCGCGCGCCGCGCGATTTCATCACGTTCGAGTATGTGATGCTGGAAGGCGTGAATGATTCGGTAAAGCAGGCGCGCGAGCTGGTCAAGCTGGTACATGATGTGCCATGCAAATTCAACCTGATTCCGTTCAATCCGTTTCCGCAAACGGATTACCGCCGTTCAAGTCCGGATGCAATCCAGCGCTTCCGCGATGTGCTGATGCAGGCGGACATCGTGACCACAACGCGCAGGACGCGCGGCGACGATATTGCCGCGGCCTGCGGTCAACTGGCCGGCCAGGTCATGGATCGAACCAAAAGGACCCAGCAACGCTCTATTGGCGCTGCATAAATGAACAGGCGAGGTTCATCATGAACAGATTGATTGTGATATTTCTATCCCTGGCGCTGCTGGCGGCCTGCAGCACTCCTTCGGAAGATTCTCATTCCTACAAGAGCGCCAAGGTTCACACCGAACTTGCAGGGTTGTACTATCAGCGGGGCCAGTACGGTATCGCGCTGGATGAATTGACTCAGGCTCTGAGTGCGGACAGCGAATATGCTCCGGCATACAACGTTCGAGCGCTGGTGCATATGGCGCTGCGCGAGAACAAGGATGCCGATGTGGACTTCAGGCACAGCCTGTCCCTCGACAACTCGAATTCCGATACACATAACAACTATGGCTGGTTCCTGTGCCAGCAGGATCGGGCGAAGGAAGCCATCCCGCAATTCATGGAGGCGATCAAGAATCCGTTGTATGCGACTCCCGGCCTTGCTTACCTGAATGCAGGCCTGTGTTCCAGGAAAGCAGGCAACAACAAGGATGCCGAATTTTTCCTGCAGAAATCGCTGCAGGTGCAGCCTGATTCAACGCAAACCCTGTTTGCGCTTTCAGATTTCAACTATGCCAACGGCCGCTACTATACGGCCAAGAAATATTTTGCCGCTCTTGAACAAAAGTCGGACAATCTCACCGCGGAGCAGCTCTGGCTGGGAATAAGGATCAATCGCAAGATCGGCGATCACAATACGGCGAGCAGCTATGCCACGCAATTGCGCAATCGATTTCCCAATGCGGTTGAAACTCAAATGCTGATAAACGGAAAATGATGGAACAGATCCCGGAAAATAACTCTGAGCAGGCCGCAAAAACTCCGGCGTCGCCTTCGCTGGGCGCGATGTTGCGCGAAGCGCGCAATCAACTGGGCATGAGTATCTCGGATGTCGCCGCGCAGACCAAGTTTGCGCCGCGCCAGATCGAAGCGCTGGAAGCGGAAGATTTCGACAGCCTGCCCGAGACGGCATTTCTGCGCGGATTTGTGCGCAGCTACGCCAAGATACTGAACCTGGATGCGGATGACTTGCTGGCGGCACTGCCGCAAGCAAAGTCGCCGGCGCCGGAACTGGTTCCGCCTTCAGTCGAAGTGCCGTATCCCGAGGATCGTTCTGTGCACAAGAACCTGATCCTGCTGGCCGCCGCATTGCTGCTGGCTGTGGTCGTGACGGGATTCGCTGTGTGGCATTTCACTAACCCGATCCAGCATGCCGCAGTCAAAAAGATCGAGTCACCGGTTTCCCTGCCCGCCGAGGCGGAGGTGATTTCCCCTGCCGAGGAGCACAGAAAGGCAGTACCGCCTCCAGCTGAGACCGGACAACAGTCAAAACCGGAGAAACCTGTTCCAAGAAAAGAGAAGGCCGCCGCTGCAACAGAGCCGCAGGCAAAATTGGCTGTTCCGGCAACGCATAATAGCCCCGCGATAAAATCCGGAGCTGCAAGCGGCACCGCAGCGACGGCACCAATGAGTGCTGCAACCGGAAAGATTTCCTCCCTGCATCTGGTGTTCGATGAAGAGTCGTGGACCGAAATCACCGACGGAACCGGGAAATCGATATCGTCGCAGATCAATTCTCCCGGCAGCGAGTTGAATATCAGGGGTCATCTGCCGCTATCACTGGTAATCGGACATGCCTCAGCAACACGTTTGTACCAGGACGGGAAGCAGATCGATCTGGCGCCATTTACCAATTCTTCAAGCGATGTGGCGCGGCTGATATTGGAGTGAATGTGAGCGCGTCCATTATCAAACGCCGTCGATCGCAGCGGGTACTGGTCGGCAAGGTGGCGCTGGGCGGCGGCGCGCCTATCGTGGTTCAGTCGATGACCAACACCGATACTGCAGATGCCGAATCGACTGCCCGCCAGGTGTACGAACTGGCCCAGGCCGGATCGGAGCTGGTGCGCATCACGGTCAATACACCGGAAGCGGCTGCGCAGGTCGCGAACATTCGCGCGCGCCTGGACAGCATGGGTTGCAGCGTGCCGCTGGTCGGCGACTTTCACTACAACGGCCATCGCCTGCTCACCGAGTTTCCCGATTGCGCCCAGGCGCTGGCGAAATACCGTATCAATCCGGGCAACGTCGGGCGCAGCCGCAAGGAAGACGACCCGTTCACGATGATGATCGAGACCGCGATACGCTATGACAAGCCGGTGCGCATCGGGGTGAACTGGGGCAGCTTGGACCAGAATCTGGTGGTGCGCATGATGGACGAAAATTCGCGCCTGGCACAGCCAAAGGAAGCCAGTGAAGTGACCCGCGACGCGCTGATCACGTCCGCGCTGCAGAGCGCGCAGCGTGCCGAGCAGCTGGGCATGGCGCGCAACCGCATCGTGCTGTCCTGCAAGGTCAGCGACGTGCAGGACCTGATCGCGGTTTATCGCTCGCTTTCGCAGCAATGCGACTACGCGCTGCATCTGGGGCTGACCGAGGCGGGTATGGGCTCCAAGGGTATCGTTGCATCGACCGCGGCATTGTCGGTGCTGCTGCAGGAAGGCATAGGCGACACGATACGCATATCCTTGACTCCGGAGCCTGGCGGTGATCGCGCCCAGGAAGTGCTGGTCGGTCAGGAGATATTGCAGACTTTGGGAATGCGCGCATTCGCGCCCATGGTTACGGCGTGCCCCGGTTGCGGACGCACCACCAGCAGCTTTTTCCAGGAACTGGCGCAAAGCATCCAGACCCATCTGCGCACGCAGATGCCATTGTGGCGCGAACAGTATGACGGCGTCGAAAACATGACCGTTGCAGTGATGGGCTGCGTGGTGAACGGCCCAGGCGAAAGCAAACTGGCCAACATCGGCATCAGTCTGCCGGGAACCGGCGAAAGCCCGGCAGCGCCGGTATATATCGACGGCGAAAAGGCTGTCACGCTGCGCGGCGACAATATCGCTGCAAATTTCACCCGCATCGTCGATGAATATGTAGTGAACAAATACGAGAAGAGGGAAGCGTGAAGGGCAGGGCGGCACGCAGGGTAACCCCTGAGCATCTTCCTATTCCAGCTTCCACGGAAATTCAATGAGCAACGAAACACTGCAAGCCGTGCGCGGCATGAATGACATCCTGCCGGACGAGGCAGATTTGTGGCTATGGTTCGAGGAGGTGGTGCGCGACTGGCTGCACAGCTACGGCTACCGCAATATCCGCATGCCGCTGGTCGAGCCGACCGATCTGTTCAAGCGCGCGATCGGAGAGGTGACCGACATCGTCGAAAAGGAAATGTACAGCTTCACCGATGAACTCAACGGCGACCAGCTGACGCTGCGCCCGGAAGGGACAGCCTCATGCGTGCGCGCAGTGCTGCAGCACAATTTGCTGTATAACGCCCCCCAGCGGCTGTACTACAGCGGCCAGATGTACCGGCATGAGCGCCCCCAGAAAGGGCGATATCGCCAGTTTCACCAGTTTGGCGTCGAAGCGCTTGGCTTTGCAGGTCCAGACATCGATGCCGAACAGATACTGATGTGTGCGCGGCTGTGGCACAAACTGGGCCTGCGGGATGTGACCCTGCAGCTGAACACCCTGGGCGACGCAGCTTCCCGGCACCGTCATCGTGCCAGGCTGATCGCATGGTTCGAGCAGCACCGCGAAGTGCTGGATGCCGATGCCACGCGCCGTTTGCACACCAATCCGCTACGCATCCTGGACAGCAAGAACCCGGAAATGCAGGAACTGATCGCCGGTGCGCCCAGGCTGATGGATGAACTGGAAGAAGATGCGCTGCGGCACTTTGACGAGGTCCAGGCAATACTCAGGCATAACGGTGTGCCGTTCGAAATCAACCAGCGGCTGGTGCGCGGTCTGGACTATTACAACCGCACCGTATTCGAGTGGGTGACCACACGGCTCGGTGCGCAGGGGACAATCTGCGCTGGCGGCCGCTACGACGGACTGGTTGAGCAGATCGGCGGCAAGCCGGCCCCGGGAACCGGATTTGCGATGGGTGTCGAACGTCTGCTGGCGTTGCTGCAGGAAGACGGAATGATGCTTCCCAGGCAGTCGGTCGATGTGTATGTGGTGCACCAGGGTGAACTGGCCGGCCGGCTCGCAATCTCCGTCGCGGAACAATTGCGCGACAGCAGCCTGAATGTGCTGCTGCATTGCGGTGGCGGCAGTTTCAAGTCGCAGATGAAGAAGGCCGATGCCAGCGCCGCGCAGGTAGCAGTGGTGATCGGCGACGACGAGGCACAGGCGAACGAGGCCAGCATCAAGCCGATGCAGGGTGGTGAACAGCTGCGGGTTGCCGTGCAGGACCTGACCGCGGTGGTGGCACGGTTGCTGAAACGCTAGCAACATTTATTTGCGTGCCGGTGTTGCCGGGCGCGCAATTGCATTGCTTCGGCGCTGCAAATTTATTTATCAAGCGGAGTGAACGAAATGGCTACATTGGATTTGCAGGAACAGGAACAACTCGATGCCCTGAAGGCATGGTGGAAGGATAACCGGAGCCAGTTATTCTGGATTCTGCTGATTGTTGTGATCGGGACCGGCGGATGGCAAGGCTGGAAGCATTATCAGCGCCAGCAGGCGAATGGCGCGGCGAACCTTTACCAGCAACTGGTAGACCAGCTTGCCAGCAACGATGCCAGGCGCGTCAACGATGCCGCTGCTGCTGTGGTCAGCAAATTCGGTTCCAGCGCCTATGCGGCGCGTGCAGAATTGCTGGCGGCCCGGGTCAATGAAGAAGTCAATGATCCGGCGCGCGCCAAGGTCCAGTTGCAATGGGTGATTGACAATGCGCGGGAAGAGACCCTCAAGGATGTCGCGAGATTGCGTCTGGCGGCATTGCAGCTTGATGAAAAAAATTACACCGAGGCACTCGCCCTGCTCGATGCGAAACATCCCGATTCATTCGATGGCCTTTATTCCGACCTGAAAGGCGATGTGCTGAGTGCGCAGGGCAAGATTGATGAAGCCAGGAGTTCATACAGGATTGCCTATCAGAAAATCGACCCGCAAAGCATCTATCGCAACCTGATCCAGATGAAACTCGACGCGCTTGGACCTGCAAAATGACAGTACGTACAGTCAGCAATCTGCAGACAGGAGCGGGTTACAGGTTTAAATTCCGGCTGCTGCCTGGACTGTTGCTGGGCATGATGGTCGCGCTGGGCGGCTGTGCGTCAAGCGACTCCAAGCTCGACTGGGCTGGCGTGAAAAAGGATGCCGAGCCGGCCACGCTGTTCGACATCAAGCCGACTGCCAAATTTGAGGTGCGCTGGCATACCGGAATCGGCGACCTGGGGCCGGACGTGCTGCAGACCGTGCTGATCCGGAACGCGATCTATTGTGCGACCGACGATGGTGACCTGCTGCGCCTGGACTCCGCCACCGGCGACAAGATATGGCGCATCAAGACCGGGATTGTGATCAGCGGCGGAGTGTCCCGCGGTGATGGTATGGTGTTCGTCGGCAGCAACAAGGGTGACGTGCTTGCCTACGGCGAGGACGGCAAGCTCAGATGGAGAAGCCTGGTGTCCAGCGAAGTGCTTAATGTGTCGAATGAAGTCGACGGCATCGTGATGGTGCGCAGCGGCGATGGGCGGATTACCGGATTGAACGCGACAGATGGCAAGCGTGTCTGGATGTACGACCGCATAACGCCGGCCCTGGTTGTGCGCAGTCATGCGGGCGTCGCGGTACAACGCGGCGTGGCCTACGCCGGATTCGCGGCCGGCAAGCTTGCGGCAATCCGTATCAGCGATGGTGAAGTGCTGTGGGAGTCGCTGGTTTCGGAACCACGCGGAAATACCGAACTGGAACGCATCAGCGATATTACCAGCGACCCGGTTGTAGATGACGAACAGGTTTGCGCGGTTTCGTTCCAGGGACGCATTGCATGTTTCGACACTTCACGGGGCAACCAGTTATGGAGTCGCGACATCTCCAGTTTCACCGGCCTGACGGTATTCAGCAAATATATCTACCTCAGCGATTCCAGTGGATCGGTGATTTCCCTCGATAAAACCAACGGCGGGATTATCTGGAAGAATGGCGACTTGCTGTACCGCCAGCTTACCGTGCCTTACGTACTCGGAAAATTCGTAGTGGTCGGCGACCTGGAAGGATATCTGCATGCTTTAAGCAGCGATGACGGCAGTATTTCCGCGCGCATCCAGCTGAGCGGAGGCGCGATCGTCGGGACGCCTGTCAGGCTGGATGGCGGTTTGCTGGTGCAGACGCGCGGCGGCGAATTGTATTCGCTGACCCTCAAATAAAGGAAATATCCCGGATGTTGCCTACAGTTGTCCTTGTTGGACGTCCGAATGTGGGCAAGTCTACCCTGTTCAATCGTCTTACGCGCAGCCGCGATGCCCTGGTCGCCGATCTGCCCGGGCTGACCCGAGATCGCCATTACGGGCGTGGCCGTGCAGGGGACAGGCCATTTCTGGTGGTCGACACCGGCGGTCTGGAACCGGTCGCGAAGGAAGGGATCATGTTCGAGATGGCCAGACAAAGCCGCCAGGCTGTAGATGAAGCCGACGTTGTGATGTTTCTGGTCGATGGCCGCGCCGGCTGTACCCCGCAGGATGCGATCATAGCCGAGCAGCTGCGCAAGACCGGCAAGCCCATCCTGCTGCTGGTCAACAAGTCCGAAGGCATGGCGCGCGCGAAAGTAACCGCGGAATTTTTTGAACTTGGGCTGGGCGAACCCTTGCCGATATCTTCGGCGCACGGCGACAACGTCAGCGAAGTGGTCGAGATCGCGCTGGAAAATTTTCCTCCCGAGGAGGAAAAGGAAGAAGAAAATCACGAACACCCGCCTAAGATTGCGATCGTCGGCCGTCCAAATGTCGGAAAATCAACGCTGGTCAATGCGATCCTCGGCGAGCAGCGCGTGATCGCATTCGACCAGCCGGGCACGACCCGCGACAGCATCTACATCGACTTCGAGCGCGGCGGCAGGCAATACACAATCATCGATACCGCCGGTGTGCGCCGGCGCGGCAAAGTCGATGAGGCGGTCGAGAAATTCTCGGTGATCAAGACCATGCAGGCAATCGAGGATGCCAACGTGGTTGTGCTGGTGGTGGATGCTCGCGACCAGATTACCGAGCAGGATGCTCACGTTGCCGACTACGTGCTGCAGGCGGGGCGCGCACTGGTACTGGCGGTCAACAAATGGGACGGTCTGGACGAGCACCACCGGGACCAGGTCAAGCGCGATATCGAACGAAAACTGCATTTCCTGAGCTTCGCCAAGCTGCATTTCATTTCTGCGCTGCACAGCAACGGGATACCCGGTGTGCTTAAATCTGTCGACGAGGCATATGCTGCCGCGATGGCGAAACTGTCCACGCCGAAACTCACCCGTGCACTGATCGGTGCACTGGAGAAGCAGGCGCCTCCGAGGAGCGGCCGCTTCATGCCCAAGATGCGCTACGCGCACCAGGGAGGCAGCAACCCTCCGCTGATCGTGATTCACGGCAGCGGTCTGGATGATGTGTCTGCCAGCTATACCCGGTATCTGGAGCGCACCTTCTGCGAAATATTCAAGCTGAAAGGAACGCCGCTGAAAATCCAGTACAACTCCAGCAAAAACCCGTTCGAAGGTTCCAAACCCAAGCCGCTTTCCGAGAGTGAGCAGCGCAAGGCGCATCGCGCGCGTATTCGCGGACGCAAGCTGTACGGCTGATCCGGAGCAACACGCTGGAAATCCGCCCGCCGCTGTCGCCCTGAATATGCTCTGATATAGGCTGCTTCAGGCGTGTCATTTCTGCCGGGTTTTGTCCAGATTCCACTTCGGGATACAATCTGCGCATCGTTCGTTCACCTCATACGTTTTCGCAGAGGAGTATCGTGCCATCCAGTAAAGCTCCCAAGAAGGCCAAGGTGACTTCAATACCAGTCCCTGCTGCAGCGCCGAACAAGCACGCTGCCAGTTTTCCCGTTGTAGGCATCGGCGCATCGGCCGGGGGGCTGGAGGCCTTCGAACATTTTTTCCGCAGCGTCCCGGTCAATCCCGGCATGGCATTTGTGCTGGTACCTCATCTCGATCCGGGCCATTCCAGCATCCTTACCGAGATATTGCAACGCAGCACGGCGATGCCAGTGGTCGAGGCGCAGGATCAAATCAGGGTTGAGCCCAACTGCGTCTATGTGATTCCGCCCAATCGCGACATGGCGATCTTCCATGGCTCGCTGCAATTGAGCGTGCCGGAGCAGCCGCGCGGACAGCGCATGCCGATCGACGCCTTCCTGCGCTCGCTGGCCGAGGATCAGGGCGAGCACGCGATCGGCATCATCCTGTCCGGAACCGGCACCGACGGTACGCTGGGGCTGCGCGCGATCATCGGCGCGGGCGGCATCTCGCTGGTGCAGGATCCGGCCACTGCCAAATACGATGGCATGCCGGCCAGCGCAATACAGGCCGGTTACGCCACCCATGTGCTGCCGGTGGAAAAGATGCCCGGGGTGCTGCTGTCCGGCGCACGCATCCAGACCCTGCGCCAGCAGATGCCGCAGGCTCCGGCAGCGGTGAGCGGCATGAACCGCATCCTGATGCAATTGCGCAGCGCCACCGGGCACGATTTTTCGCTGTACAAGAAAAGCACTATCGGCCGCCGCATCGAGCGGCGCATGTCTCAGCACAACATCGATGACATAGAGACCTATGCGCGCTACCTGAAGGAGTATCCGGCCGAGATTCAACTGCTGTTCAGGGAACTGCTGATCAACGTGACCAGTTTTTTCCGCGATCCCGATGCATTCGCGGTGCTGAAAAAAGACATCCTGCCGCTGCTGCTGGCGAACAAACTCGAAGACTACGTATTTCGCGCATGGGTGGCGGGTTGCGCGACCGGCGAGGAAGCCTATTCCGTCGCAATCCTGTTGCGCGAATACATGGATGAGAACCATCAGGAATTCAGGGTCCAGCTTTACGCCACGGATCTCGACGACGAAGCGATTGCCGTCGCCCGCGCCGGAGTCTATCCGCCGAATATTGCGCAGGATGTGCCCCCCGAACGGCTGCGCCGCTTCTTCGTCAAGGATGATGCGGGCTACCGGGTAAAAAAGGAAATCCGCGAGATGGTGGTGTTCGCGGTGCAGAACGCAATCAAGGATCCGCCTTTCACTCGCCTCGATCTGCTGTGTTGCCGCAACCTGCTGATCTACCTTGAAGCGGAACTGCAAGACCGCTTGATCCCGACTTTTCATTACGCACTGAAGCCCGGCGGTGTGCTGTTCCTGTCGCCATCCGAAAGCATCGGCAGCCACCCCGGCCTGTTCGAGCCGCTCAACCGCAAGTGGAAATTCTACCGGGTTGTCCCGTCCGCCGCTTCGACACGCGCGGTGATGTCGCGCGATGTTTCCCTGTCGCCAGGCAGCCAGGAAAAGGCGCCGGAGGAAGGAATGAAGAAGACCAAGGAAACCAATTTTGCCGAACTGACCCGCCGCATATTGCTGCAGTCCTACGCTCCCGCATCGGTCGTGACGGACCTGAAAGGCAATATCGTGTTCGTGCATGGCGATACCGGAAAATACCTTCGTCCAGCGCCGGGCCAGGCCACGCTCAATGTCGTGGATATGGCGCGCGAGGGGTTGCAACTCGAACTGCGCGTCGCGCTGCAAAACGCCGGGCATGGCACATCGACCCAGAACCGGGAAGTGACGATCAAGCACAATGGCGAGACACAAGCCGTGAAGATCAGCATCCGCCCGTTGCCCGAGCCGGATGGGCTGCTTCTGGTGAGTTTTCAGGATATCGCACAACCGGCGCCAGCCAGGCCAAAACGGGGCAAACACGAAGCCGGGACTGGCAGCACGCAGCGCATCGACGAACTGGAAAAAGAACTGGCTTACACAAGGGAAAATCTCCAGGCGACCATTGAAGAGCAGCAGGCCTCCAACGAGGAGCTCAAATCCGCCAACGAAGAACTGCAATCGACCAACGAAGAACTGCAGTCGACCAATGAGGAACTGGAAACATCCAAGGAAGAGTTGCAATCGGTCAACGAGGAATTGACCACGGTAAATGCCGAGTTGCAGTCCAAGATCGAGCAGTTGGCCGGCATGCAGAATGACATGAAAAACCTGCTTGACAACATCAATATCGGCACCGTGTTTCTCGACGAAAATTTGCTGATCCGGCGCTTCACTCGGGAAGCCGCGAATATTTACCGTCTGGTCGCCACCGACGTGGGCAGGTCTCTGGGTGACATCAAATCTAACATCGAAGGCAACGACCTGCAGGCCGACGCACAGAAGGTGCTTGAAACACTGGTGCCCTGCGAGCGCGAGCTGCATACCTTCGATGGTGTCTATTATCTGGCGCGCATCCAGCCTTACCGCACCCTGGACAATGTGATCGAGGGCGTGGTGCTGACCTTCACCGATATCAGCCAGCACGTCGCGGCAGAGGCTGAAATCAGGGACTCGCGCGACCTGGCCGAGGCAATTGTCGATACGATAAGGGAACCACTCGTCGTGCTCGACAGAAAACTGCAAATAATCTCCGCAAGCCGTTCGTTTTACCGCAATTTCAAAGCCACACCGGACGAAACCTTGGGACGGCCGATTTACGAGTTGGGCAACCGCCAGTGGGATATTCCCGCGTTGCGCGAACTGCTGGAAAAAATTCTGCCGCAGGACCAGAATCTGGAAGGTTATACTGTTGAACACGATTTTCCGGCCATCGGGCACCGCAGGATGCTGCTCAATGCACGCGGCATCACCGGCAAGGATGGCAACATGAACCTGATCCTGCTGGCGATTGAGGATGCCGGCGCTGTCAGCAGGGCCTAGCAATAATCCCCGTTCCAATTTACCGGGAGTGGCGAGGGACTCATGAACAAGAAGCCGAATCAGACCAGGAAATTAAAAGAAAGCGCCTCGCTGCGCACACGCGCCGAGGCAACGCTTCGGCACGATAGTTCAGCACCGGCTGTGCAACGGCCCGCCGAAGAACTGCTGCATGAACTACAGGTTCACCAGATTGAACTGGAGATGCAGAACGAGGCCCTGCGTGAATCCCAGATCATGCTGGAAAAAGCCCGCGACCGATATCTGGATTTGTATGAATTCGCCCCGATTGGCTACCTCACGCTCACCCCCGATGAAGTGATCAGTGAAATCAATCTGACCGGGTCCGTGCTGCTGGGAGCAGAGCGCAGTAAACTTATCCGCCGACGATTCTCGGCCTTCGTTGTCCCCGAGGAGCTACATAGCTGGCACCGGATATTCATGCGTACATTGCATTACAGCGACCAGCAGAGTTGCGACTTGATGCTGCAGCGCGGCGACGGTTCCCGCCTGCATGTCCAGATGGGCGGCATCCACCTGTTCAGGGAGGGAGAAGAGCAGGTAGTGCACCTCACCCTCACAGACATCAGCAGGCGCGATCAGGCTCAGGCGACCGAGCGCCGTCTGAACTATCTGCTCGATCATGCGCTGGACATGATTTTCATCTTTGAGCCCGATACCCTGCGCTTCGTCTATGCAAACAAGGGAGCGGAAACCGGTACGGGCTTCACTCGAGAAGAACTGTTGCAGATGACCCCGCTCGATCTGTTGCCGCTGATACCTGAGGCGGAATGCCGGGCGTTCATCGCCCCTCTGGGCAGCGGCAAACGAAAAAGGCGGCGTTTCGAGACGGTAGCGAGCCGCAAGCATGGAAAGGACATGCCGATTGAGACACAACTGCAATTCGTCAGACAGAATGATGATACCGGCCTGTATATAGCTATCGCGCGGGACATTACCGAACGGAAGTTCGCCGAAAAGGAACTGCGCGAACAGAAGAACCTGCTTTGGCAGGTGATCGACGCTGATCCCAACATGATTTATGTCAAGGATAGCAAGGGCAGATTCTTGCTGGTCAACCAGACGGTGGCCGATTACTGCGGGGTGTCAATTCAAAGCATGATCGGCAAAAAGAATAGCGATTTCAATTCGAATACTCGCGAAGTCGAGCGGTTTTCAGCGGCCGACCGGGAGGTGGTTGAAAACAAGCATGATGTGATATTCACCGATTTGTTGAGTGGGAATGGCGAAGATCATTGGATTCACACAATAAAACGGCCTTTGCTGCATGCAGATGGCTCAATCAATGTGCTTGGCATCGGAGTGGATGTTACCGGACTCAAGATGGCCGAAGCGAAGCTTGCCGAATCCTATCGTGAATTGCAGCGGCTCACGCTGCATCTGGAAAATGTAAGGGCTGAGGAGCGTGCGAGTATCGCGCGAAATCTTCACGATGAAATGGGGGCGACGCTTGCCGCGCTGAAAATGCGCACTGCCTGGCTTGCCTCCAGGCTTCCCGACACTGCGCCGCATCTGCTTGAAGAAGTGGCGCACATTTCGGAACTGGTTACGTCAGGAATGCAGACCGTGCGTCAGGTGGTATCCGAACTGCGGCCGAACCTGCTGGACGATGTCGGACTGATTGCTGCCGTCAAGGACTACGTTAAAAGATTCCAGCGCGATAGCGGCATAGAATGCGAACTTGTATTGCCCCGAACAGATGTATCGCTGGACGAGAATCAATCCGTAACCGTGTTCCGTATCCTCCAGGAATCGCTGAACAATGTGTCCAAGCATGCCCGGGCAAAAAGGGTGGAAATCAGTTTCTCCCATAAGGACGGCTGGCTCGTGCTGGAAATAAGGGACAATGGCATCGGGTTTGACCAGAGTCGCAAGGAGAACAGCTACGGCTTGCTCGGCATCAAGGAGCGCGCGATGATGATAGGAGGAAATGCCAGGATAGAAAGCACACCAGGAATAGGTACGCTGGTGACACTCAGAATTCCCGCCGATCAGGCTTGAAAGATGCTGCCGGCAGGTACCGCCATTCATGCAGAAAGAGGTGAACCGTGATACGGGTTTTTATCGTAGATGACCACGTTATTGTGCGGCAAGGATTGCGCAGGATACTCGAGGAAGCCGATGGCATCGAAGTAACCGGAGAGGCTGCCAACGGGGTCGAAGCACTGAAAAAGATCAATACCCTGGATTGGGATGTGATGCTGCTCGATATTTCCATGCCCGAAAAAGGCGGTGATGACACGTTGAGGCAGCTGCTGAACGAAAAAAAGGATGCCAAGGTATTGATACTCAGCATGTACTCGGAGGATCAATATGCGGTCCGGTTGATGAAGGCAGGCGCGTGGGGGTATCTGACCAAGGATGTCGCTCCGGAACAGCTGGTTGTTGCAATCAGGCAGGTGATGAGCGGAAAAAAATATATCGGCCCCACGCTTGCCGAATTGATGTTGATGGAAATCAATTCAGACCGTGAGAAGCCGCTGCACGAAAGTCTGAGCGACAGGGAATACCAGGTATTGAAGCTGCTCGGTTCCGGGAAAAAAGTGTCCGAAATCGCAGCAGCGCTGTCATTGAGCGTAAAAACGATCAGCACCTATCGTGCGCACATCCTGGAAAAAATGAAATTGAAGAACAACGCCGAACTTATTTATTACGTGATTCAGAACGGGTTGCTGCAGTAATTGGCGCTGGCCATCCCGTCGGTGCGATGACGGGAAATTACCCGGCTTTCACCACCCGCACGACTGTCGTTTTGCCCTTGTACTGGCCCGGCGTGACGCCCATGACACGCTTGAAATGGCGGATGTAATGGCTCTGGTCATTGAATCCCATGGTCTCGGCAACCTGCGTCAGCGACATCCCCTGGCGCAGCAGCGGCAACGAACGCTCGATGCGCAGATGGATCTGATATGCATGCGGGGTCAGGCCGAACTGCGCGGTAAACGCTTTCAGGAAATGAAACCGGCTGAGCCCGGATATCCGCGCGATTTCGTCCAGCGAAATCGCATGGGCGTACTGCTCGAATAGGTAGTCGCGCGCCTGCAATAGCGACTCCCGCCTCGGGCTGATCATCTCCTGTACACGTCGTTCTCCATGACGGTTCAACAACGTCCAGACACACTCTGCCATGCGGCTTTGCAGCTCGAATGCCGCCACATTCTCCAGAATCGCAGCATGCAACCGTTTGCAGGACATGTACACCGCCTCATCGATACTCGGATCTGGCCTGAAATGCAGCGGCCCGACGATTTCCATCTCCTCACCGTATTGCTGCATAGTCTCCGGGGTGATGAACAGCACCTGGAAATCCTGCGGTTTGCTCACACGTATGGTTTCGTGGGTTTCGCCCGGCTCGAACAGCGTGGTGCTGGAATCAGCGACCCGGTTTGTGCGCTGCCGGTAGCGTTTATCGGCAGCCACCACATCATTGGTGCAGAATGCATACTGCTCGTGAAAAACCCGCCAATGGCGGGAGCTGCTTCGGGCCATCATTAATTCGACGCCGGGCAGGGCAGCGGATCGAGCGAACCTGATTTGTTCATTCTCATTCATATTATTGATATTGTTCAATTTATTATCTCCCTGATATCGACGCCGCTGCCTTAAGTCGGCATGCAACAATCACACCAGAATTTTACCTTGTGCATGCTGTCCGCGGCCAACAATAACGTACAACTGCAGCAAAAAACTTCAGCAATTGTGTTCTATACCAAAGTTGATGCAAGCGTGAAGATTCATAACCTTGATTATTGTATCTGAGGGGTGCTTCCTGTTTCAGCCATGTTGCGGACTTATTCAAGCAGTGACCTGCCGGAAGGCTGCTGTCCGGACACACCGATTTGATCCAACTATCAGCTTTAACATTTGAGTTACTCAGCAATGGACTTGAGTATAGGACAAACTCCGATGAAATATTTCTGGAATTGGCAATGTCCGGTTGAGCGATGCGCCTATTTTTTTGCGGCCTCGCTGGGGGCACAATCCGAGTGCCAGAAAAAATCCGAAATATCGAAATCCAGCAACAGAAATGATCATGTCGACAACCATTCCGAACACTCCCGAACAATCATCAATGCTGCGCGATTCGCAATGGAATCATCGAAATTTTATTCAATTTGGAGCAAATCATGAAGATGGAAGAGATACGCGGCATTGCAAAGACACACCATATCAGGACGGCTCATCTTTCCAAACGCGATCTGATCAGGTCGATCCAGAGCGAGGAGGGAAACTTTGAATGCTTTGCAACCGCAGTTGGTGGCCAATGCGACCAGGTTAATTGCATCTGGCGCGAGGACTGCTTAGGCGCGGCGCGTGAAAAGATGCTGTCCTGATCTTGGAGGTACATTGCGAGTGAAACAGGAGATGAATGAGTAACACGATGCGGAACCAGCGATGGAGCTATCCGGTATCGAAAGGCAAGTGCAGCAAAGCTGACGGGGGCTTTTCCCGGTATCCATGTATTACGAAAGGAAGAATGAAATGGCAACTGGCACAGTCAAATGGTTCAACGATTCCAAGGGTTTCGGTTTCATCGCTCCGGACGACGGGGGAGACGATCTGTTCGCCCACTATTCCGCAATAAACATGAGCGGCTTCAAGACGCTCAAGGAAGGGCAGAAGATCAGTTACGAAATCACCCAGGGACCGAAGGGAAGGCAGGCCTCGAATATCCAGGACCTCAAGTAGCAGCGCGAACTGCGATCCGGTGAAGTCCTGATGATGCTGGCCACCCAGACATTTATTAACTTCAAGCAAGGAGAAATATCATGGCAAATATCACCCGTTTCAATCCGTTCAACGAACTGGCACGCATCGATCCGCTGCTGACGCGCTTCGATCCGTTCCGCGACATGGATGACTTTTTCGGCAGCATGATGACGCGCCCGATGCTTCGCGAGTTAACCGAGGCTGAACCGCAGATCAAGATGGACGTGAAGGAGTCCGACGGCAATTACGTGGTCCATGCCGAAATCCCCGGTGTGAAGAAGGAAGACATCCACGTGACGATAGAGGGCAACCGCGTGTCCATCAGTGCCGAAGTCAAACAGGAAAAGGAAGTGAAGGAAGGCGAGCGCGTGATACGCAGCGAGCGCAGTTACGGCATGGCCTCGCGCAGTTTCAGCCTGGCCGATGAAGTAGACCAGGGCAAGTCCCAGGCCAAATATGCCGACGGCGTGCTGGAATTGACCTTGCCGAAAAAACCCGGTTCGTCGCGCAAGGAGATTTCCGTTTCATAACGATTCAACCAACTCTGCAGGAGTTAATCATGCTTAACAAATCACTATTGATATCCGTCATAAGCGGCACGGTGCTTTCGATGGGCCTGGCCATGGCGGCCGACCAGGATCGCACGCAGCTCCAGGATCAGACCCGAGACCGGCTTCAGACGCCGGATCAACTCAAGGACCGAGACCGAGACCGTGATCAGATCAGGGATCAGGACAGGATATACGGCAGCCAGCTCATGACCGTGCAGGAGCGCAACGAATTTCGTGCGCGTATGCGCGCAGCGAAAACCGTCCAGGAACGCGAGCGGATTCGCAACGAACATCACGAACGGATGCAAATCCGCGCGAAGGAACGCGGCGTCACGCTGCCCGATGAACCGCCGGCAATGGGCGGTGGCATGGGTCCCGGGGGCGGTGGTATGGGCGGCGGAATGGGCGGCGGAATGGGCCGCTGATCGTTGCAGTGGAAGTACCGGCCGTGAAATTCAGTGGCGAGGAGGCGCTCGTCAAGCGTGAAAAGGTAGTCATCGCCGTGCGGTAAGCGGGAAACAAAACCGCACGGCAGAGATACTGGAGCATCGTATGTCGGCAAAACAGGTTTTGTTTCATGATGCCGCCCGCGCCCGGATCATCGAGGGCGTGAATGTGCTCGCGGATGCTGTCAAGGTCACGTTAGGCCCGAAGGGTCGCAATGTCGTGCTGAACCGGGCTTACGGACCGCCGCTGGTCGCGAATTCGGGTGTGATCGTCGCGAAGGAAATCGAGCTCAAGGACAGGTTCGAGAACATGGGCGCACAGATGGTCAGGGAAGTCGCAAGCAAGACTTCCGACGTGGCCGGCGACGGCACGACCACCGCGACCGTGCTGGCCCAGGCCATCGTGCGCGAAGGGATGAAGTTCGTCGCGGCCGGGATGAATCCGATGGATATCAAACGCGGTATCGACAGGGCGGTCGAACAAACCGTCGAGCAACTTCGCAAGATTTCCAGGCCCTGCACCACGAACCGCGAAATCGCGCAGGTCGGTTCGATCTCGGCCAATTCCGAAACCGCCATCGGCGAGATCATTGCGCAGGCGATGGAGAAAGTCGGCAAGGAAGGCGTGATCACGATCGAGGACGGCAAGAGCCTGCAGAACGAGCTGGAAGTCGTGGAAGGCATGCAGTTCGACCGCGGTTTCCTGTCTCCTTATTTCATCAACAATCCCGAGAAGCAGATCGTCGCGCTGGAAGACGCATACATCCTGCTGCACGACAAGAAGATCGGCAGCATCCACGATCTACTGCCGCTGCTGGAGCAGGTCACCAAGGCCGGCCGGCCGCTGCTGATCGTCGCCGAGGATGTCGAGGGCGAGGCGCTCGCGACGCTGGTGATCAACAACATACGCGGCATATTGAAGTCGGTCGCGGTAAAGTCGCCGGGTTTTGGCGACCGCCGCCGCCCGATGCTGGACGACATTGCAATCCTGACCGGCGGCACGGTGGTCGCCGAAGAGGTCGGCCTCGCGCTGGACAAGATTACGCTGAACGACCTGGGCCGGGCGAAGCGCGTGGAAGTGGACAAGGAACATACCACGCTGATCAGCGGATCCGGCGATCCGGAAAAAATCCGGACCCGCATCAAACAGATCCGCCAGCAGGCGGATGAAGCGGAGAGCGATTACGACAAGGAGAAACTGCTAGAACGCGCCGCAAAACTTTCCGGCGGGGTCGCGGTCATCAAGGTAGGTGCGGCGACCGAAACCGGGATGAAGGAGAAGAAGATCCGCATCGAGGATGCCATGCATGCGACCCGGGCCGCAGTCGAAGAGGGCATCCTGCCTGGAGGCGGTGTCGCACTGTTGCGCGCCCGGCTGGCGATCAGCGCACTGGCAGGCGAAAACAGCGACCAGGAGGCGGGCATACAAATCGTGTTGCGCGCGCTCGAAGAACCTCTGCGACAGATCGTTTCGAATGCCGGTGGCGAACCTTCAGTCGTGCTGGACAAGGTGCTGGAGGGAAAGGGCAGTTTCGGCTACAACGCCGCGACCGAGGAGTACGGCGATCTGATCGAGATGGGCATACTCGATCCGACCAAGGTGACGCGCACCGCGCTGCAGAATGCGGCTTCGATTGCGAGCCTGATCCTGACCACCGATGCGATGGTGGCCGAATTGCCCAAAGAATCGGAAGTAACTGAAGAAATGGCAGAGATGGAGCTGCCATGAAGACAGATGTCAAATCTAAAGCGCCTGGTGTGCCGCTGAAAAACAATTTACGGAGACGGCATTACGGCTTAATGGAGGCAAATATCATGAACAAGACTGTGTCTGAAGGGTTTCGCCAAATCAGTCGTGACGATGGAATTTTCCAGGAATTCGTGCACGACCCTTACAAGGCCAAGGGCAAGTTGCGCGAGCCTTCGGTCTGTTCGCAATGCGGTGCGGTCTTTCACAAGGGCCGCTGGCAATGGCTGCCGGCCCCGGAAAACGCACATCGTGCGGTCTGCCCCGCGTGCAACCGCATCCACGATCACTATCCGGCCGGCTTCCTGACCTTGCAGGGCGAGTTCTTCAACACGCATCATGACGAGATCATCAATCTGCTGAAAAACCTGGAAAAGCGCGAACGGGCCAATCATCCGCTGAAGCGCATCATGGCGGTCGAGGAAAAGGACGGCACCGCGCTGGTGACGACCACGGATATCCACCTGGCCAGAAGTTTCGGCGATGCATTGCATCATGCCTACCAGGGCGACCTGGAATACCACTACAACATCGAACAGAACCTGCTGCGCCTGAAATGGACTCACTGATCAAATCGTCCCGCTTGCCGGTGTTTCAAATTGTTTCCGTAACGAACCGGTGCGGGTGACGCATGTCTGATCGCAGGCCTGGCTACCCTGAGTACGGAATTGGAAGAACGAAATTGGCAGAGATAACCTGGGAGAGCGAACTTGGAAATGAAATCCATTGAGAATGCATATCGTCGCTACGCCTCTATCTACGACCTGCTGTTCGGGGCGGTCTTCCAGCCCGGGCGCAGGACGATCGTTGAAAGGATGAATTGCAAGCCGGGGCAGCGGATCCTTGAAGTCGGCGTCGGCACCGGGCTGTCGCTGCCGCTGTATCCGAAGGATGTGCAGTTATACGGGATCGATATCTCGTCCGAGATGCTGGCGCGGGCGCAGGCCAGGAAAGTGCGCAGCCGGCTGGGGAACGTAATGCAGCTGTCGGTGATGGATGCCGAGCACATGGAGTTCGAGGACAGCAGTTTCGACAAGGTCGTCGCGATGCATGTCGCATCCGTGGTCGCTGATCCGGAGCGGCTCGTCAACGAGATGCGCAGGGTTTGCAAGCCGGATGGCCAGATCATATTCGTAAATCATTTCCATAGCCGGAATCCGCTGCTCGGCCGCTTCGAGAACATGCTCGCGCCGCTGTCCGGGCAGCTCGGTTTTCGCCCGGATTTCTCGCTGGACCGGTTCATGGACCAGACCGGGCTGGACGCAACCGAGATCGGGCGCGTGAACCTGTTCCGGTTCTGTACGGTGCTGGAGGCAAGGAATAACAAGCTGTTCGAACCTGAAGCGATGGCGCAGGCAGGCGCCATGTCATAAAGGAGCGGCGCAGCAGTTGGGTTGCCGAAATCTTATACGATTCAAGGAGTACAGGCATGAGTCATGAACAAACAGAACCGTCAGCAGAATCGATCAGCGGCAGGAACGAGTACAAGCCAGCCGGCGTAGCCTGGAGCGGAGAACGACGCCGTGCTACCGGGGTGGTGTTCCCGCTGGAAAGGTTCCTGGTCGCAAAGATGTTGCACGCATTCGGCGATCCGCCGATCGATGTCGTGCTGTGGAACAGGCAGACGATACCGAGCCGCAGCGGGAATGCGGTCGCGCGCGTGCTGATTCGCGACCGGGGCGCGCTATTCAGGCTGGTTGCCGATCCGGAGCTGAATTTCGGCGAACTGTACTCGGCCGAACGCATCGAGGTGCGCGGCAACCTGCTGAATTTTCTCGAGGCGGTCTACAAAGGCTGGCCGCTTCCGGGCCAGAACCGTATCGACTCGCTGCTTGCTCCGATCAACGATGCGAGGCGCAATTCGCTGAGCGGATCGCGCCGCAACATCCATCACCATTACGATATCGGCAACGATTTCTACAAGCTCTGGCTGGACGAACGGATGCTGTATACCTGCGCCTATTTCCCGACCCGGGACAGCAGCCTCGAAGAAGCTCAACTCGCAAAGATGGATCACGTGTGCCGAAAGATGCGTCTGCAACCCGGCGAAAAAGTGGTCGAAGCGGGCTGCGGCTGGGGGTCGCTGGCAATGCATATGGCGAAGCACTACGGCGTGACCGTGTCCGCCTACAATATTTCCAGCGAGCAGATTGCGTATGCGCGGGAGCGCTCGAAAGCCGAAGGACTGGACAGCCAGGTCGAGTTCATCGAAGACGATTACCGCAACGTGCGAGGAGAATATGATGCATTTGTGTCGGTCGGCATGCTCGAACATGTCGGTACGAGTCATTACCGGGAGTTGGGCGGGATTATCGACCGCAGCCTGAAGGACAATGGACGCGGGCTGATCCACAGCATCGGGCTCAATTACCCGAGGCCGATGGACCCCTGGACCGAGCGGCATATTTTTCCAGGCGCATGCCCGCCCAGCCTCGCGCAGATGATGCAGATCTTCGAACCCTTCGATTTCTCGGTGCTGGATGTCGAAAACCTGCGGCTGCACTACGCAAAGACGCTGGAACACTGGCTGCAGCGCTACGAGGCCAACGTCGATCGCGTCATGGACATGTTCGATCCCCGGTTCGTCAGGGCGTGGCGCCTGTACCTGGCCGGTTCGATGACTTCCTTCAAGACCGGGTTGATGCAACTGTTCCAGGTCAGCTTCGCGCGCGCCGACAACAACCAGATTCCGTGGACGCGCGATTACCTGTATGAAACGAACCGCTCCGGGATTGCCCGGTGATCATGATGGCGTCGTCGCATACGTCAGCACGAACAACAGCATGCACACAAGGAGGAAAACATCATGGCTATCGGTGAAATTTGCAACCGCGAAGTGGTGGTCGCACAACGCGACTGCACCATACTCGAAGCAGCACAGTTGATGCGCCAGCACCACGTCGGCGATGTGGTGGTTGTCGAACAGCGCGGCGGGATAAACGTCCCCGTAGGACTCGTCACCGACCGCGACCTGGTCGTGGAAATCATGGCGCCGGCGATCGACCAGGCAGTGATCACGGTCGGCGACATCATGACGTCCGATCTGGTTACGGTGAAGGAAAGTGCCGGTGTCTCCGAAACGATCGAGTACATGCGTGTCAAGGGTGTGCGCCGGGTTCCTGTGGTCAGCGAAAACGGCGGACTGTTAGGCATACTCGCACTGGACGATTTGCTGGAACTGCTGTCGGAGGAATTGCTGTCGCTCTCCAGGCTGGTCCGGCACGAGCAGAAAAGGGAAATGATGAGCCGCCGCTAGGGCGGACAATAAACAGGAGAAGGACATGCAATTGCCATTACAGATCACGATACGCGACATCGAACATTCGGACGCGCTGGAAGCGCACATCCGCGACAAGGCGGATAAGCTTGATGAATTTTTCAGCCACATCATGTCATGCAGGGTGGTGGTCGAGATGCCGCACAAGCACCACCAGCAGGGCAAGAATTTCACGGTGCGCATCGACATCGGCGTGCCTGGCAGCGAGATCGTGGTGAACCGAGACCATGCCGAGGATGTGTACGTCGC
>JAJDNO010000009.1 GCA_022340615.1 Gallionella sp.
TCGGTGATCTCGCCCTGAAAATCCTGATCGGGATGGGCAAGGCAGGCGGCGTATTTTTCCATTTCGTCCGGATAATAATGCACGCAGTTGGTGTAGTCGCCTGTGCGTCCATAATGACTGTCTTCGGGCGGCATCACGATGGACGAATGTGCGGAACTCAATATCCTCTGTTCGGGAACCACGCTGTTCACCAGTTCCAGCTTGTTCGGCGGAAAACCCTGCGGAATTTTTTCCGGCTCGGTGGTGTAGAGCACCAGCCTGCTTAGCGGGTGGCGTGCGCGTGCGATGAATTCGAGGATCACCGAGGTTTTGACGGTCATGTCATCCGCGCTCGCTGCGATGAACAGCGGGATGTCCAGTGCACTCTTGCGCAGCTGTTTGTTGAGCGCGTTGATCAGCGCATGAGTCTGTGCGGCGGCATTCTTGGTGAAGGATTCATATTTGTAGATGTCCAGGTCGGGCTTGATGTCGACCCATCTGGCCGACGGCAGCAGCCAACTGTACAGCTTGTGCAGCCTGGCGAACGCCGCCTTGCGCGTTATCCCGAGCGCGGGTGAAAACAGGAACAGGCCGCGCACCCTGCTGTCGCGCAGGCTCTGGTATATGCTCAGCGTTGCGCCGGCGGAATATCCCGCCAGATAGATTTCGTCTGCCTGTTCGGCAAGCCGGTAAGCGCCATACGCAACCGTCTTCGCCCAATCCTGCCACGCAACTTCGAGCAGGTCCCCGGGTTGTGTGCCATGACCGGGAAGCAATACTGCCATTACGCGAAATCCGCGCTGCCGGAAGAATTCTGCCAGATGTCGAATCAGATAAGGTGAATCACTCAGGCCATGGGTGAGCAGCACGCCGCGGCGATAAGGTTTGGTCTTTCCGGCAGTGAATCCCGGGAGCGGATCGAGTTCGAATGGCGCATTGCCGTCGACTATCCTGTCCAGATCGGCCGCGCCGGCATGTACCTTGCCGAGCATGATACGGCTGCGCGCGACATATTCGGAAAACGCAAGTCGATCGCCGCTGAATCGGGTATTGATACCGGACGGCAGGTGCCGCGCTTCAAGCGGCGGTGTAGCCACGGCTACTCACCAGCGCATTTCGCGATCTCGGCGTCGGTCTTCAGTTCCAGGCAATACCTGAGATCCAGGTTCTTGGGCCGTGGCGGTTTGCTTTTGGCTTTGGCCGGTTTCATTGCCTGCGGTGGAACAGCATCAACCGGCTTGGCTTCGCTGGGCGCGGCTGCCATCATGGCAGAGACGTTCGGTACTTTGGCGGCGGATGGTTCGTTGGCTGGTGCGGGCGGCGGTTCAGCAGCGGCCGGTTGCGCGTGAAGCTGGGCCGGTTTGGCTTTGGCAGCAGCGGGTTCTGCTGCAGGCTCTGCAGCGGGCAAGGCGGCTTTTTTCTGGGTTTGGGCAACGGCCGTATTGGGCGCGGGTTCATGGGGCTTTACCGCGGCAGGATATTTTGGCGCCGCGGCAGGCTTTGCGACAACCTGCTGCTGCTTCAGTCCCAGCAGATCCAGGTCCATCGGATCCAGGTATACAAACGCACCGGCTGCCACAAGGACAAGCAGAAGTAACAATACTTTACTATTCACGATCTCCCTTTCCCAAACAATAATCCCGGGCGAATTTACTGTCGAAACAACATCGGCGCAATCCGCATCCGCAATTCCACCCGCACACGATAAACTGCAATGCCGGTACTGGCAATGACCTCATGTTAATTATTTGTTCCAGAATGCCTCGTGCCGGTGGAAGCGCTGCATGGCTTTTTTCAGCGCGGCAAGCCGTCCGGTCAGGTCGTGCGCGATCCATCCCCTGCACAGCGTGACGGCCTCGACGATGTTCGCCTGCCGTTGCGGGTCGGCATCCGCGGTCAGCCCGTCCAGCAAACGGTGCGCAACCGCGATATCGTTGATCTCCCCGAGCACATCCTGCACTTCGCCCAGAGCGTCCATGAAAGACCCGGCCGCATTCCTGCCGTACAGGTCCGCGAAGAATTCCGCGCTGTATCTGAGTTTTTTCGCAATGATTCGAAGCGCATGCAGCTTGGCCGCATCGTCGGTTTCCACATCTTGCGCGGCCTTCGCAAAACGTTTGTACAGCCTGCGCAAATGGCGGGTTGCAAATTCCCTGGCCTGCTGCTGACCGGTTGCCGGCATCCAGTAATCGCCGTCCATCCAGATCGAAAAACGAAGCATCAGGCGCTGCAATTCGCGCACCTGCGCCTCGCCGAACAATGCCTCGTAACAATCGGCGCGCTGTCGTTCGCTGGCCACCAGCAATGCCTGCAATCCTGCATGTCCGGCCATGCGCGCGCAGGCCGGCTGCAGCGTCTGCGCGATGAACACATCCCACTCGCGTATGCGGCCCAGCGCAACGCACAGTTCCGAAACGTCTTTGTACAATCCGGCCAGTGCAGGATCGGCGTTTACTTTTTCGGCGATGCGCAGCACCACGCGCAAGCGGCGCAATGCGACGCGCATCTGGTGCAGGTATTCGGCATCGTCACCTGCCATTGCGCCATGCAGGTTGCCCTGAAAATGCTGCAGACAGGACCAGACCAGTTTTTCCAGAACCTCGGTGACCGTGTCGTGCACACCCGGATGCGGCGCAGCACCCTTGACCGGATGTTCACTGTATCCCGACAACAAACGATAGCCCTGCTCCGCCTTGCTGACCATCTCCAGTTCGAACGGCACGATCTTCAGCATTTCCAGCGCCAGTTCGAACAGCTGCAAGGGTTCGCCGGATTTCAATTCCAGTTCCAGTTCGCAGATCGGCGAGGATTGCTGCCCTGCGCGCACCTCGCCGTGGTCAATGCACAGTTCGATTTGCGCGCCCCGGAATTCCAGCATTCGGCTGCTGCGAGTGAAGTCGGTCACGAACACCGGTTGCAACTTCCTTCGCAGCGACGGGCGCAGCAGTTCGTCCCAATCCACGCCCTGAGCAGCTGAAAAATCCAGCGCCGCTCGCTTCACCGGCACCTCCCATTCGTTGCGGCTATGCAGGCCGGCGTGGACCGAACCGCCGCCTTTCAGGGTTTGCAGCCACTGCCGACCGGCATGGCGCAGGCGCAATGCAATCCCGGAATCGTGCAGCTCCAGCTTCGGGGTATCGTAGTAAATGTTTTGCAGGCGGCGCACCAGCGGCCGCGCGAGCTGGTGGGTTTTCAGCAGCGCATGGCGCTTCAGCCTGGCAAGCTGCCCGGGCGCAATGCGCAATTTGAGTTCGGTTTCGACCGCCATGCCTGGATCATTTTTCTAGTCAAAAGATTACTATATCAGGCTATCGAAATGACGAGTTGTCCTGCCAGCGTCTTGCCACAGGAATACAATATGGCCATGCCCGTGCATAACGCCGACATTACCGTCATTTTCGACGCGATCGCCGACCTTCTGGAAATACAGGGGGCGAATCCGTTCCGTATTCGTGCCTACCGCAATGCCGCGCGCATACTCGGCGATCTGCCCCAGGAAGCACGCGTACTGCTGGAGCGCGGCGACGACCTGACCCGCTTGCCCGGCATAGGCAGCGATCTGGCCGCGAAGGTCGGCGAGATTGTCGCGACCGGGCATTGCAGCCTGCTGGATCGATTACGCAAGGAATTGCCGCCAGCCATCACCGAACTGCTTAAGATACCCGGGCTGGGACCGAAGCGGGTAAAGGCGCTGTACCACGATCTCGACGTGCAGACCGTCGAGCAGCTGCAACGCGCTGCACAGGACGGACTGATCCGCGCGCTTCCCGGCTTCGGTGCAAAGACCGAACAGAATATCCTGCAGGCCGTGCAGGCCCATGCCAGCCAGAGCCGGCGCTTCAAGCTCGCGACCGCGGCGCAGTATGCAGATGCGCTGCGCGCGTTCCTGCAGGAGATCCCCGGCGTGCAGCAGGTGGTCGTCGCCGGCAGCTTCCGCCGCATGCGCGAGACCGTCGGCGACCTGGATATCCTGGTCACCGCTTCGCCGGACAGCCCGGTGATGAAGCGCTTCACCCGCTATGATGAAGTAGCCGAGATATTTTCTTCCGGCGAGACGCGCGCGAGCGTGCTGCTCAAATCCGGCATCCAGGTCGACCTGCGTGTCGTCGCGAAGCAAAGCTACGGTGCCGCGCTGCACTACTTCACCGGTTCTAAGTCGCACAACATCGCGATCCGCCGCATTGCGCAGCAGCGCGGCCTGAAGATCAACGAATACGGCGTGTTCCGCGGTGCACAACGCATCGCCGGGGACAGCGAGGAATCGGTGTACCGCACGGTCGACCTGCCCTGGATTCCGCCCGAACTGCGCGAAGACCGCGGCGAGATCGAGGCCGCACGAGCCGGACGCCTGCCCAGGCTGGTCGAACTGTCCGACCTGAAGGGCGACCTGCATGCGCATACCCGGGCCAGCGACGGCCACGACAGCCTGCGCGAGATGGCGCACGCAGCCAGGGCGCTCGGGCTGGAATATCTCGCGATAACCGAGCATTCGCGCCGCCTTACCGTCGCACATGGTCTCGATCCGCAGCAGCTCGCGAAGCAGTGCGACGCGATCGACAGACTCAACACCGAGTTGAAAGGCATCACGCTGCTAAAGGGCATCGAGGTGGACATCCTCGAGGACGGGAGCCTCGACCTGCCCGATGCGGTGCTGGCGCGGCTTGACCTCGTGGTCGGTGCGGTGCACAGCAAGTTCGGGCTGTCGCGAGCCAGCCAGACCCGGCGCATCATGCGCGCGATGGACCATCCCCACTTCACGCTGCTCGCGCACCCGACGGGCCGCCTGATCGAACGACGTGAACCGTATGATGCAGACATGCTGAGCATCATCCGCCATGCAAAGCAGCGCGGCTGCTTCCTTGAACTGAACGCCCATCCGGAACGGCTCGACCTGCTCGACAGCCAGTGCCAGAGCGCGAAGGAAGAAGGCGTACTGGTCAGCATCGCATCGGATGCGCACAGCACCTTCGATTTCGCGAACCTGAAATACGGCGTCGGACAGGCGCGGCGCGGCTGGCTGGAAAAGTCCGACGTGCTCAATACGCGCACGCTGGACGAACTGCGCAAGCTGCTCAAGCGCACCATGTAACCATGCTGACAATCGCATTTGCCGGGGATGTGATGCTGGGCCGTCTGGTCAACGACAGGCTCAGGAAAATGCAGCCGGAGCAGATTTGGGGCGACGTGCTGCCGCATCTGGCGCAATCCGGCCTGCGCATCGTCAATCTGGAATGCGCGCTGACCCGTCATCAGAAGCAGTGGATGCGCACCGAGAAAATGTTCCACTTCCGTGCCGACCCGGAGGCGGTGCGAGTGCTGCAGGCCGCGCATATTGATGCCTGTACGCTCGCCAACAATCATGTGCTCGACTTCGAAACGCAGGGCCTGCTGGATACCCTGAGCGTGCTCGACTCGGCCGGCATTCACCATGCGGGCGCAGGTGCAAACGCAAACCAAGCAAGCAGCCCTGCAATCATCGGGACATCGGGTGCAGAACCCAGCCGAGTCGCACTGCTGTCCTACACCGACAATGAACCGGAATTCGCGTCCAGCGCCGAACAAGCCGGAACCAACTATCTGGAAGTCGCACTGGATGAAGCTACGTTGGCGCGCATCGCAAACGACATCGCACGGGCGCGCGCACAGGGTGCCGACCTGGTCGTGTTCTCCAACCACTGGGGCGCGAATTTCGTCGAGCGCCCTTCCGAGGAATTCCGCAGCTTCGCCCGGCGCGTGATCGAGCTCGGCGCCGATATCTACCACGGCCACAGCGCGCATATCTGCCAGGGAATCGAGATCTACCAGGGCAAGCCGATACTCTACGACACCGGCAATTTCATCGACGACTACGCAGTCGATCCGCTGCTGCGCAACGACCGCTCCTGTCTGTTCAGGCTGGTTTTCGACGAGCGCAGGCTGTGCCGTATCGAATTGCTGCCGGTGTCGCTGAGTGTGGCGCAGGTCGCGCTGGCGCGCGGGCCGGAATTCGAAGCGATCTGCGAACGCATGTTAATGCTGTGCGCCGAATTCGGCACCGCGCTGACACGCAGCGATGACCGGCTGGTTTACACACCCTGACGCAGGAATGAAATTAACGGCGGCGATTGCACTTTTCTATCTCGACAGAGGAAATAGAGGCTAGGCCTTCTTGTTGTCCTCAAGCAGCCGCTCGAACTCGTCCGGCGGCAAAGGTTTTGAGAACAGGTTGCCCTGTGCATAGTCGCAACCGGCAATGGACAGCAGGTAGCGCTGCCCTTTCGTTTCCACGCCTTCGGCGATGACTTTCAGCCCCAGCTTGTGTGCCATCACGATGATCGCCTCCGACAGTGCCATATTGTTCACGTCGGATTCGAGGTTCTTCACGAAGGACTGGTCGATCTTCAGATAATCGATATCGAATTTTTTCAGGTAGGAAAGCGACGAATAGCCGGTGCCGAAATCGTCGATCGCCACCTGTATCCCGGCATCGCGGAACCTGTACAGGCTTTCGGTAACCTCGGACTCCGCCTTAAGCAGAAGTCCTTCTGTGATCTCGACCACCATGTTGCTTCCGGAAAGACCGAGGCTGGTCAGATATTCGACCCATTCATCGCACATGCGGCCGCCATGCTGGAACTGTAACGGCGACATGTTCACGCTCATCTGGCAGGAACCCGGACACCGATCGCTCCAGATACTCGCCCATCTGGCTGCCTCCCTGAACACCCAGTCGCCGATCTCGTTGATCAGTCCGGCTTCCTCGGCCAGTGCGATAAATTCCGCGGGGCTGACCATGCCACGTTCGGGATGGTTCCAGCGGATCAGAGCCTCCGCCTTGCGGATCTGCCCGGTCGACAGCTCGATGACCGGCTGAAAATGTACGCTGAATTGTTTCGCTGCAAGCGCTCCGCGCAGATCGCTGATCATGTGCAGGCGGTTTTGCGCCTCGATCTGCAGCGACTTCGTGAAATAACTGAAACGGTTGCGGCCCTTGTTCTTCGCAACATACATCGCCTGGTCGGCGTTCTTCATCAGGGAGTCGATGTCGTCGGCATCGCTCGGATAAATGGTGATGCCGATGCTAGCCGAAACAAATACCTCATCGCTGCCCAGCTGGAACGGCTGGGCAAGTTTGCCGACGATCTTTTGTGCAACATCTTCGACATGGCCGGATTCGGACATCGCGGACAGGATCACTGTAAATTCATCCCCACCCAGGCGGGCCAGCGTATCCGATCCGCGCACGCAGGAGCGGATACGCCGGGCGGCTTCCTGCAAAAGCAGATCGCCCATCGCATGCCCGAGCGTGTCATTCACCTGTTTGAAATGGTCAAGGTCGATCAGCAGCAAAGCCAGCGGCAGACATTCGCGGTACGACCGCTTTATTTCCTGTCCGAGACGGTCATGAAACATGTCGCGATTGGGCAAACTGGTCAGGGTATCGAAATTTGCCTGGCGCCAGATCAGCTCTTCGGATTTTTTCTTTTCGGTGATATCACGGATCATGCCGCGGTAGGATACAATCGCTCCGTGCGTATCCTTTACCGCACTGAAGTTGCACAGGGTGGTAATCCTGTCGCCATTTTTTTTCTTGACGATCACCTCCAGCTCCGCGAACCCCTTATCGTTGACAAAGGCCAGGATGTTTCCCTTGTCTGCCGGATACGCGCAGATGTCCTTTTCAAAGTCCAGGGCCAGCATCTCCTCTTTCGAGTCATAACCGAATATCTGGATGATTTTCTGGTTGATGTCGATAAAGTTCCCTTCCGTATTGCTGATAAACAGACCGTCCAGAGACTCCTCGAAAAGCGAGCGGTATTTTTCCTCGCTCTCCCGCAGCGCATTCTCGATCTGCTTTCTCTCGGTGATGTCGATATAGCTGGCACGGATCAGTCTGCGGCCTTCCGAAGGCAGGCGAATCAGCGTAACCTCGCAGAGAACATCCTTCCCCTTCGCGTCACGCACCAGCCGTTCAAATTTTATTTGCTCGCCGGCCAGGGCTCGCTCACCCCGTTCGACATGGGTTTCAACCGATGGTGAACCCGCAGGCTGATCTGGTGCGACGAAATGTTTCGGACCGTGGCGCAACAATTCCTCACGGCTGCAGGAAAAAAGACGTTCCGCGCTGGATGTCGCATCGATGAACAGATCGGTGTCCAGGTCATGAATCAGGATCGCCTCGGGCGCATCTGCCGCCAACGCGCGGAAGCGTGCTTCGCTCTCGCGCAGCGCATTGTCCAGCCGCTTGCGTTCGCCTATGTCGCGGACGATGTTGAACAGCAGCTTTTTTCCCTCAAGCACGATTGCCCTGCTGCACACCTCGATCGGCAATATGGATCCGTCCTTGTGCACCTGTGCAGATTCGTAAATCAGGAATTCCTGGCTTTGCGCCTTGGCTATCCGGATGGCCAGCAAGGCGGAGCTTTCCGGCAGTATGAATTCGCGGACATGCTTTCCCAGCATTTCGTCCCTTGTATAGCCCAGGCGGGCATAAGCGGTCTGGTTGATTTCCCTTATGAAACCATCCGGATCAATGATAAACATGGAATCTGCGGCCAGGTTGAATAGCACGTGAAACCCTTCCTTACCGATCATTGATCCTCCAATCCGATGAATATGAAATGCAGACGATAGCCGCTGGCGGTCCATGCGCTGTCCGGATAACCGGAACTGTCCCCGGCCAATCCACGTTTTAACGATTGCATGCAGACCCGCACATAATCTATCAGGACATCCGGATTTTTACCACGGATATATCTCGGGATATTTCTCGCCACCATTGCACCAGAAAAAAGCCGTTGGTAATACTCACGAGAAATGTTTCAAGACCGGCACATTTTGAGTAGTATTGACCATTCAACATTTCAAACAAGGAATCAAAATGAGAAACATCGGGATCATTGCAGCTCTGGTCATGATTTCACTGACGGCATGCAGCAAGAAGCCTTCCGAGCAGCCGTTTGTCCCTGATCCGGTGATACCGTCGACGGGAACCCTGCCCGCGGGTCATCCCGCGATCAACAGCCAGGAAAATCCGATGGCCGCAATACCCGGAACTTTCCAGTCGCAAAAGGGCACGGTGGTCAGCGTGATCAACATACCCGAGTTTACCTATCTTGAAGTCAGCCAGGACAGCCAGACGCGCTGGATCGTTGCCGCATCGGTCGTCGAGGTGAAAAAGGGGGATACCATCGAATTTGACAGCGGTACGACCATCAGGAATTTCACCAGCAAGACGCTGAAACGCACGTTCCCCAGCATCTCGTTTGTCAATCATGTAAACATCGTCAAAAATTAATGATTGTCGGCTGGCCGCAGACATCTGGATGAAGCGGTTCTCTATGTCCCCTGGCGCAAGCTGGCCAGGCGGGCCAGCCCGAAGTGAATGAACGCGAGTCCCGTAAGTACCGGGGCGAACAGATTCAACAGCGGCACGAATTGCAGCAGGCCGGTCAGCAGGCCCAGCCCCCACCATGACGACTGGTATCTGCTAAAAAGGAATTTCATCTCCTCGCTGCTGCCGTGCTCGGAGAGGGCATCGTAGCGAAACAATCGCTGATTCAGATAGGTCGCGGCAATGAAGGGCATCACTGCCCCCACGCCGAACAACCACAGCGGCAGGGTGAGCATCCAGATCACAATGAAAACCACGATCGCAAGCATTGCATTGAAAAGGTTGCCAGCGGCGCTGCCGCCGCTTTCGCGCTTGAGTTCCGGATAGTCTCGATCGGCTACCAGGCGAATCAATGCGGGCATCGCAAAGAAAGCGGTGATCAGCAGCGCGGTAACGAACACCATCGGCACGAACAGCAGCATGTGCAGGATGGCCTGGATCACGTTGGCGACCCAGTGCGGTTCCAGACCGTCAAGCCAGTTCTGGATGCCCAGGTAGGCAAAACCGTTGACGATCCAGCCCGAGAAAGTACCCCAGAAGGCCACACCCAGTACCAGCCACAACAGCAGCGCGGCAAGCATCGGCCAGACCACGATCCACAGTATCCTGAACTGGAACAGGTCACGGAACGCCTTGGCAGATGCATCTAATATCGGATTCATCAAGATCCCTGTAAAGTCTGGTTCACTGCAGCGGCGATGCCCCGATCCGCCACAGTCAGGATGGTAAACAGATGCAAATATGCGAACCCTGCACCGCCATAGTAATATGATGCACTTTCGTTCGCTCGGCAATAATTCTGTACCGCGATACCAGGGGAGGCGAAATGGGTTCCATAGAGCTGAAGATGGCCATTATCACCGGATTAATAGGCGGACTGATCATGGTGCTTGCCGAAGCGGTGGTAATGTACCAGAAGCTTGCCCGGTATCGCGACCATCTGCGCGGGCTTTACCTTGCTAACAGGTATGTCCGTCTCTCGGCGGAAGTATGCAGCATCGCCGTTGTCGTGCTGATCCAGCCGGTATTCGTCATCTGGCTGGTGTTGTCGGCACTCGATAATTTCAGCCCCCAGTTTTCCGCGCATGTTATGGCGGAATTGCATCAGGGATTGCAGTACGGCAACCTGCATGACAGCCGTACACTCAGGCATCCACCGGATTGAATCAACGGAACCGGCTGCCCGCGGACACGCAATACACCCCGTCATTCATAGCGCAAAAAATCTTCCGCCATTGCATCGGGGCCGTAGCGCTCGATCAGGCTTTCGATTTCGTACTGCAGTATTTCTTCCTCATCCTCTTCCAGTATCCCCTCGCCAACCATGCTCGAGCCCAGGCCGTTGGCCAGCGCTTCCTGGACGGCTTCGAGGGTTGGCGGGCCTGCACGGTTCTCGTCGTCCATCACTTCCTCGATCACGCGCGAAAGAGCCTCGCTGGCAAAGGCGTAGATGAAGTCCATCGCGGCGGCGGATTCGCCGAACTGCTCGATCAGCTGGTCCAGTTCATCTATCACCGATTCATCGACATCGAAATGATGTATTTCTTCGTCTTCCTCTGTCTCGGCCGGCATGCCATGAATCAGGAATGTGCGTACTGCGCCCAGCGTCAGCGCCTCGCCGGACTCGAATTGGTCGATCAGGGTTTCAATCAGTTCGGAAAGTTCGGGACTTACCCGGGTGGCAATATCGATCGGATTTCTTATCATGATTTAATCTCCTGTGTGATTAAGTCTGGTTCAACAAATTCTGAATTATTCGCGCCTGACGCGCAATTCCGGATTAACGCCATCGCCCTCGCTGCATCTGCCAGCGGCGGATCACCAGATATCCGCCTATCATGCCGCCCAGATGCGCGAAATGCGCCACGCCTGCCTCTGTCCCGGTTACGCCGAGGAACAGTTCCAGTCCGGCATACAGGAACACGAACACCCGTGCGGGCAATGCGACCGGCGGGATCAGCAACATGATCACCCGGTTCGGGAAGAACAGTCCAAATGCGAGCAGCACGCCGAACACGCCGCCGGATGCGCCCACCGTGGGGTAATCGCCGCCGCTCAAACCGGTGGCCAGCAATTGCATCAGGCCGGCCGATATCACGCTGGCGAAATAGAGCAGGAGGAATACCCTGCGCCCCAGCAGGTTTTCAACTTCCCGCCCGAACAGCCACAGCCCGTACATGTTGAACGCGATATGCATGATGCTGCCGTGCAGAAATGCATAGCTCACCAGTTGCCAGGGCATGAAGTTGCTGCCCAGCGGCCACAGTGCAAAGACGGATATTGCTGCGCCGCCCGCAGCAAGCTGCAGCAAATAGCAGGCTATCGTGGTGATCAGGATGAACTGCACTCCGGCCGGCATTGTGCGCATCACTAACCTTTCCGGGCATGAAACAAAGAATCAATCACAGGACCGCTACTCCCCGGAAATCCGGCTGGCATCCGCAGAGGGAGAGCGATCCATCAGCCAATAAACAATACCGAGCGACAAAAGCGAAGCTGCCAGCGCGAACAGGATCAACGGGGAAATGGTTTCAGCTTCGAACACGATGAACTCCCTGGCAATCGCCAGGATCGAAACCAGCACCACATTTTTCACGATTACCGCGCGGCTCTTTCCCATGTAGGAATTCAATATGGTATAGCTGAACTCGATCGCGATCAGCAGCGTCATGATCATTCCGAAGGCGGACTGGAATGCCTTGTGATCGAGCTTGTCGAAAGCGCCGTGATGCACGAGATGGTATGTCTCAACGACAAGCCCCCAGAAAGCCGAGAGTATCATCACCGAGATCAGCACGATGATCCCGGTCGTGATCAGCAGCTCGAAGCGGTTGAAATATCTGGTAAGCAGCGAATTGGTCAAGTCACGGTTCTTGCGCATGGTTGTTATAGTCGCCAAAGAATGCAATTGGTTCCCTGCCCTGAAATCGGAAATATTCCGCGCCTGAACAAACCTCGCGCTGGTCCGGTTCAGCCGATCAGCGATTCAGCCGGGTGATGTTCCAGCCCGAATGCCTCGGCGACCTTGCGGTGAGTGATTCTGCCCGCGCATATGTTGAGTCCCTTCAGCAGCGGCGGTGATTCCCTGAGCGCCTGCCGGTACCCCTTGTCGGCCAATTGCAGCACATAGGGCAGGGTTGCGTTGGTCAACGCCAGCGTAGAGGTCAGCGGCACGCTGCCGGGCATGTTGGCGACGCCGTAGTGGACGATGCCATCGACAATGAAAGTCGGATTTTCGTGCGTGGTCGGATGCATGGTTTCGACACAGCCGCCCTGGTCGATCGACACATCGACGACAACCGCTCCGCGGCGCAACAGTGCCAGGTCTTCGCGGAGCAGCAATCTGGGTGCAACCGCGCCATGCACCAGCACTGCGCCGATGACCAGGTCGGCACCGTTGATCTGCTCCAGCAGATTGTGCCGGTTGGAATATATCAGCTGCACGTTGGCCGGCATCACGTCGCTCAGGCAGCGCAGCCGCTCAAGCGAAGTATCGAGCATCACGACATGTGCACCTATCCCGGCCGCAATCTTCGCCGCATTCACGCCGACCACCCCGCCGCCGATGATCACCACCTTGCCTGGCGGCACGCCCGGTACGCCGCTGAGCAATATGCCGCGCCCGCCATGCAGGTGTTCCAGATACTTGGCTCCTTCCTGAACCGCCATACGCCCGGCCACTTCCGACATCGGTGTCAGCAGCGGCAGTTCGCCCGAAGGCAGTTCGACGGTTTCGTACGCGATGCACACCGCGCCACTGGCGATGTGCGCCCGGGTCACAGACTCGTTTGCGGCGAAATGAAAGTAAGTGAAAATGATCTGGCCGGGCCTGATGCGATTCCATTCCGGCTCGATCGGTTCTTTCACCTTCACGACCAGATCGGCTGCCGCCCAGACCGCATCGGCATCCTTCGCGATTTGCGCTCCGACGGACTTGTATTGTTCGTCGCTGAAGTCGCTGCCGAGGCCCGCACCTTTTTCCACCAAAACAGTGTGGCCGGCCGATACCAGTGCTGCCGCTCCGGCCGGAACCAGCGAGATGCGGTTTTCGCTTGGCTTTATCTCCTTCGGTATGCCGATCTTCATGCTGTTTCCTCCTGGTCCGAACCGGAATATTTCAGCCAACCCGGACTGTCCATGCACACATAGTAGCAAACTCGGCCGGCAATTGACTGCAACTCATCCAATGGGCATCCTTCGTCGATAAAAAACGGGGCCGGCAATTGCCGGCCCCGTCAGATATGACTCAAAATGGCACTCGCTATCTGCGTGGATCCAGAATGGCTTCCATATTGTTATCGAGGTCGTTCACGACCTCCCAGCTGGTGGCCCCCGCTTTGAGCACCCTCGCCTTCCAGTGTGCAAGCCGATCGATATACAGGCGCGGATCTGCGTTGTCTGTGCCAAGTTTGCTGACGTTCAATGCAACGATACGAATTCCGTTGAGCTTGATCGGAAAATCGCGCACCGTACCTTTCCCCAGCTCTTCCTGCATATCGGAGAAAATCACGATGGTCTTTTTCCCTGCCCGGGTCTCGTTCAGGTATTCCGCCGCCTGAATCAGCCCACCGGTGATGTCGGTATATGCACTGCCGTGGACGCCTCTGGTAAACGCTTCTATCCTGGACTTGAACGCGCGCTTCTGCTGGGTTGCTTCAGATGGTCGCCTGTCGAAAGTCACCTTGTCGATGATGTCCTTTTCCGTGAAGCTGCGCGTTTCCACTTTTGCAACCGCCAGCGAGTCCCCCGGATTCAGCGTGGCCAGCAGATAATTGATGACCCTGGCAGCCTTGTTTATCTGCTTGGTGTAAGTGCCGGAGGTATCCACCAGCATATACACTGCCTGGGTGTGCTTGCGGCTGTCTCCGCAGGCGGAGAGCAGAAACGCGGCGAATAGTATGATCAATACGGGGAGCGATTTTTTCATGATGCTCTCCCGGATTTTGCCTGTGCTTTTACCAGTGGTTCTCCGCGCATCGCAACCACCCAGCGTTCCACCATCAGCGGTATCACGATAAAGATGTCATAGCTTGATTCAAGCACCTTTGCTAAACGCCTGAATACCACACCGGTGAACCTGAGCACGAAACCCAGCCCGCGCATGCCCTGCACCAGCAAAACGCCCAGAACGGTACGCAGCGAATGCACCACGCTTTCCAGCGGAATTGCGACAAACGCCAACGCAAAAGGCAGCACGAAACCCATGACCATCTGGCCGGCCATCGGAATATTCGACATCCAGCCCTGGGTTGCGGGCGGTGCGGACGAGGCCAGATCGTGCATCAGTGCTGCCTTGTCGGCAACCAGCATGTCGCGCATCAGCGCCAGGGAGGATTCGATCGCCGCAAGGATCACCAGGAAGATCAGCGAAGCCAGCATCAGACGGCGGCGCATGCGGTCATCCATGCTGGCGATCTTCGGGAACAGCTGCGTGATACGCAGCGATTCGAGCAGGAACAGCCCCATCGAGGCCTCCATCAGGATGATCACCAGTGCCGCGACATCCGAAGTCCTCAGATTGTCGGTAATATAGTCGCTGGCACCGACCATTTCCGACATCGGCAGCGCGATCAGTTTGTAGTTGATGAAAGCACCGCCCAGCGCGATCACCATCACCAGCGAGGAGATCGCCAGCTGCACGAAAGCGGACACGTTCAGAGCATGCTCGGTCTTGCTGTCCTTGGCGCGTATTCCCTCGAATTTGGCCATATGGCCATCGATCTGCTTTGCATTGGTGTTGAGGGTGACCATCTTCTTGTCCATCTCGTCGATCAACTTTTCCGCCGAGCGCCAGGATGGCTGTATCCCCTTGAGTATCTTGTGGCGTTCTTCATAGGAACGCCGGAACTCCGCCACGGTCTTGTCATGGATTTTCTGGATCGACTTGTTGATGTCTTCCAGCAATTTGCGCGGAATGTCGCCGCCGGATTTGATTTGAGAGACTGATTCAAGCGCATCCACCCATTCCGGAGGCGGCGGCGGAACCTCGCCGCATTTGCGGTAGTCATCCTCGATGCGCGTGACATCTTCCTTCAGTTTGCGCTGCAAGGCCGGAAACTCCTGCATATCCTTGCGGATGATATTGCTCACCCGTTCGAATTCACGGTCTACCATCGACGCCGCGCTTTCCTGACTGTGCGCCAGCAGCACAGCCTGGTTGCGCAAACGCAGGCTTTCCGCGCTCAGGAACAGCCAGCGGGAAATGAATCGCGTGGACTGGGTAACCAGATTGCACAGCGAGTGGATCACCCCATGCATGGGTTTGCGTGCTGCATACAGGAACAGCATCGCCAATATCAGCAATGTCAAAACAGACAGCGCTACGCTGTCAGGCCAGAAGAGCCACGAATTGCGGTCCATCAGTATTCCTCCCATTTTTACCCGCTGCTACAGAAAATGATGCGGGTAGGTCGATACAGGGAAATGGCGGCAAGCGATTTCCCAATGCTGAATACTTTGCCTGTTATATCGCAATGCGGCAATACCGCTTGTCCCGATAATTTACCGCTTGTTACTGTTTATACCGTTCGTCGTCCGGATTTGACCGCTCGTTCTGAAAAAAGGCGGTTTTCTGCTTGATGAAAGTACGGATGGAGCTGATCTAGAGAGACGATTACCGCCATACGGTCGGGCGTGGCGGGAATTATAGAGATTAACCGGCTTTGAACCAGCGACCCGGCAGCGCCATGATCCCGTCCAGTATCCGTTTCCCGACCGATGAATTGCGCACCAGCGGAGATTCCTGAACCTGATACTGTTTCAGCAATTGCGGCGACTGCTTGAAGGCGGTGTAATGTTCAAGCGCGGCAAGCAGGTGTTTCTTGAGCAGATTCATTTTGACCGGCTTGTTCAGGAAGCGGAAGATCTGTGCCTGGTTGATCAGGTCGATCACCAGGTCCGAATCCGATGCGGCAGTCAGCACGATGGTCAGGATCTGAGGATTTTCCTGCTTGAGCAGCTTGATCATCGCCGCGACATCTTCGTTGCCTGCCCCGACATCGGCCAGCACCACTGCAATTTCATGTTCCTGCATCAGCGCGATTGCATCATCCAGCGTGGCCGCGTAATGCACCGGGCACCGGCCGTCTATCAAACCCTTGGTAACCCGGTAAATCTCCTCGTCGCTGTCGACGACCAGTATGCCCACCTTCAGCCTGGACGGCAGTGCCACGGGGGCGGTCTGCGCATTTGCGAGTTCCATGGAGATGGTGACCGCTTCGGCGACAGTCTGCTGCAACTCCTGGTTATTCCAGGGTTTGCTGATGAATCGATAGACCTCGCCGTCGTTGATCGAACCGACAATGGAAGCCAGGTCGGAGTATCCGGTGAGCAGGATACGAACGGAATTCGGAGTAATTTCCCTGGCCTGGCGCAGGAATTCGACCCCGAGCATGATCGGCATGCGCTGGTCGCTGATGATCACGTTGATCTTGTAGCGCTTGATGAAGTCGAGCGCCTGGTTCGGGTCGGTGGTGGTAAATACATGGTAACGCATCCGGAACAGCGACTTCAGCCCGTTCAGGATGCGCTCTTCGTCGTCCACCGCAAGAATACAGGCTCTTCTGACGCTCTTGTCGAGTTCGATCTGGCCGTCTTCGCTGTCGGGAAACAACACTTCCAGTTCCGTTTCAGGCTGTTGCCGGATGTCAGTACTGCCGGGAGCAGCAGGAGATTTTGCGGCTGGCTGCGCCGCAACCCTGGGCTTGATCATGCGCGCGGCATTGATCAGGTTGCTGCCCGATGCGATATTCGAATTCTCAACCGGTTGCGCGGGGGATTCGCCCGGAAATTTCTGCTCCCCGGGATGGATAATGCTGCCGGCAGCCTCGAGGAAGGCATCCGAAAACTCTCTGGCAGTCTGGTAGCGCTTCTCGCTGTCCTTGGCAAGCGCCTTCATGATCACCTGGTCCAATTGCGCAGAGATCTTGGTGTTGATGCTGGACGGTATTGCCGGCAGCTCGTATATCACCTTCTGCATCACGGTCGCACTGTTGCCGACAAACGGCTTTTTGCCGGTGAGCAGCTCGTAGGCGATCACGCCCACCGAATAAAGGTCGGAACGCGAATCAACCGACATGCCGATAAATTGCTCCGGCGACATGTAATGCAGAGAACCCAGCACATCGCCAAGCTGGGTCAGTTCCGACGATTCGGTATGCGCAATGCCAAAATCGCAAATCTTGATGCGCCCATCGCTGTTGATCAGGATATTGGATGGTTTCATGTCGCGGTGCACTACGCCTTCGGAATGCACATAACCGAGTCCGTCGAGCAACGGCCTGATGATCTGGACGATTTCGGGCAGGCTGAAGTTGGCGCCACTCAAAAGGTGCGCCTGCAGCGACTTGCCGTTCACCAGCTCCATCACGATATAGGCCAGCTGGTCGTTCTCGCCGTAGTCGTAGATCTGCACGATGCGCGGATGGACCAGTTTGCCGACTGCCTGTGCTTCGTGGCGGAAACGGTTGATGAATTGCTGCAGTTCAGCAGGGTCCAGTGTCGCCTTGACGATGGCCTTGATCGCTACCCAGCGCGAGATCAGAGGGTCGAAGCATTTGAAGACCGTTCCCATGGCGCCTCTGCCGAGCTCGCCACGCACTTCGTATTTGCCGATTTTTTGCGTTTCAGACATCTATACGCTCAGGCGGTAAGTTTCGAATCGGAGGGCGGCTGCAGCGGCAACCAGACGGTAAATTTCGTGCCTTGCCCAGCCTTGGAGTCGACTTTGATTGTACCGCCGTGATCCTTGATGATCTGGTATGAAATGGAAAGGCCCAGGCCGGTACCCTTGCCAATTTCCTTGGTGGTGAAAAACGGGTCGAATATCTTCGGCAGGACATCGGGCGGTATGCCGCTGCCGTTGTCCGCGACATCGACCGCAACGCCACCGTTCTGAGGCCGCGTAGTCAGGCTGATCACCCCGCCCTGCGGCGGCAAAACCTGTGCGGCGTTCGTGATCAGATTCAGGAACACCTGGTTGATCTGCGACGGCGAGCAGGTTACCAGAGGTATGTCATTGAATTGCTTGTTGACCTTGATCGATTTGAGCAAATGCCTGGCAAGCCCCAGCGTGCTGTTCAGCCCGTCATTGACGTTGAAGCTGCTCACCTTGCTGCGATCGAGGCGGCTGAAATCCTTCAGGTTGGAAACGATCTCCGCCACCTGGGTGGTGCCGTACATGCCATCCTTGACCAGGCCCGACAACTCGCCGAGCAATCCATGCTGCCTGATCTGTCCGAGCTGACCGGATACCAGCGCGAACTGCTGGTTGAGCTCATCGGGATTGATGTTCGGGTCATTGAGCAGCGTCAGCAACTTCTCGCTGTTTTCCATTGCGCTGACGATTTCCGGAAGGCGCTCGTTCACAGCAGACAGACTGTTGTTCACATAGGCAAGCGGAGTGTTGATCTCGTGCGCGACTCCGGCGACCATTTGTCCGAGCGATGACATTTTCTCGGACTGTATCAACTGCGCTTCGGATTCCTTCAGATGCAGCAGCGCATCCGAAAGTTCGCGGGTGCGCTCGTCGACACGGCGTTCCAGAGATTCATTCGCGATAATGATGCTGATGCCGAGATAGCCGAGCCCGATCAGCAGCGCTGCGGCATAGGCGATCATGTAAACGCGGAAGCGCTCCTTTTCTGCCAGCTTGGCCGACAGTTCGCGATTGAACGACAGCAACAGGCCGCTCAGTTGCGGCCCCGAGTTCAACTGCTCGATCCGGGTGAACAAGGCCTGCGCGGGCGGCCCCGACTTCAGCATCTCCTGGGCTGCGTCATACATTGCATTCGCCTTTTCCTGGACTGCAGCGTTCATCGTGCCGGATAGCGCCAGCATCCTGTCAGCTGAACTTGACAGCTGATTGCGCTTCGAATCCTGTTCCAGCAAATAGTAACCGGAAGCCGCCGAAGCGACCTGTGCCATGGACCGGAGGAATTCCCGCTGCCGTGCCGAGACCTTGGCAGGCATGGTTTCAGCCTGAACGGTTTGATCCGAGATGGACATGATCTGCAGCAATGCATTCCTGTATTTGTCGTTCACAGCGCGATAATCTTCGACAAGCCCGGCTTTTTCTTTGAATGCTTTCACGATTGGCCCGAGATTTTTGTTCAATGACGGGCTGTCCACGCGCGGCTGCTCGTTCTGCAATGCCCTGAGCGTATTTTTCACTGCGGGAGCGCGATCCGGCAGCATGCTCCGCCCGGAATCCATTTCCGTGTGCATGCGCAGTACATCGATATCCCAGCGACCCCCGATCTCCTGCAATTCGCCCAGCAGCGCAACAACCGCATTGCGGTCGTCCAGGTTTACGGCTTCAGTCTTGTTATAGAGGAATACCAGCGCGGCGACCAACCCGAGCGTAACGATGGTAAACGACAGGTGGCGTAGTGAAATCATTTGGGCTGGTGTCTGAGCGTGTCGCGAATCAATGATTTGTTTATAACACAGGTAGATAACAATTTAGGTAAAGCTAACAAGAAATCCATAAAACCGCAATACACACAATTGCGAAACGCCTTACGCGGCGCCGCTCCCAAGTTTAGTCGGGCAAGCGGCCCGGTCTTTCATTGCCGCGATTGTCTCCATTATGCAGGTTCCCGCCTCAATCAGTTGCAGGCCAGTCGCTGAACGGGAATGGCTTCGCCTCAGTGGAAAAAGTCAGGAAGCACACGATCTGCTGCAAATAGCGGCCGAGGCTGCTGCCAAATGCAGTAAGGCGGTCATTGGGCTTGCCGGCCAGAAGCATCATCACGAATTGAATCACCGTAACGATGAATGCCACGGTCCAGGATATGTGGAAGGCCAGGATCAGCAGCAGCATGAACAATCCGCGCATCCATATATTTCGTTCCTTTTCCGGGGTATCGGGGGCATCATTCATGAACTGTCCTCCTGTTGTCGATTGAACCAATCACGGAAGACCTTTCCCCGGAGGGCCATCATTCCGGTCTGATCTATCCATTTTTTGACTTGCTCATTGCTAAAGTTATCCTGGTTTTCTCCAGGAACTCCGTAGTTCTCCGTGGGATAAAGTATCCTAACCCTTGATGCAGATCAGCGGTCTCACCCGCGCCACCTTGCGCGCCAATCCGGCCTGGTCGGCCGCATCCACGACCGCGCTGACATCCTTGTAGGCGCCCGGCGCTTCCTCGGCAACACCGCGCATCGACGGACTGCGAACCAGAATGCCATGGCCCTCCAGATCGTCGACCACTTTCCGGCCGCTCCAGTTGCGCAGCGCCTGGTGCCGGCTCATCGCGCGACCCGCACCATGGCAGGCGGAACCGTATGCAAGTTGCATGCCCTGGGCGGTCCCGGCCAGGATATAGGAGGCGGTGCCCATGCTGCCGCCGATCAGCACCGGCTGCCCCGCATTCCTGAACACGGCAGGCAGGTCGGGATGGCCCGGCCCGAACGCACGCGTCGCTCCCTTGCGGTGCACGTAGAGTTTTTTCGTTGCTCCATCAGCCTTGTGTTCCTCGACCTTGCAGGTGTTGTGCGACACGTCATACAGCAGCGGCAGGCACGCCTGCGGCAACAGCCTGTCGAATGTCCGGGCGAACACCGTGCGTGTCAGGTGGGTGAGTATCTGGCGGTTGGCTAGCGCGCAGTTGATCGCCGCGCGCATCGCACCGAGGTATTCCTGTCCGAGCGGCGAGGCGATCGGCGCACAGGCCAGTTCGCGGTCTGGCAGCGCGATGCCCAGGCCGGGCGCGGCCATCACCATGCGCTTCAGGAATTCGGTGCCGATCTGGTGGCCGAGTCCGCGCGAGCCGCAATGGATGCTGACCACGATATCGCCCTGCTGCACGCCGAACGCCGCGGCGGTCTCCGGCGCGTATATATCGGTTACCTGCTGGATTTCAAGGTAGTGGTTGCCGGAACCGAGCGTGCCCATCTCGTCGCGCTGTCGTTTCCTGGCATGCTCGGAAACCTGCATCGGGTCGGCACCCTGCATGCAGCCGCCCTCTTCGATGCGTTCCAGATCCGCCGCCGTGCCGTATCCGCGTTCTACCGCCCAGCGCGCGCCGCCCTTGAGCATCGCGTCCATCTCCGCGGCTTCCAGCCTGATCGCGCCGGTGCTTCCCATACCCGCCGGTATCGTGTGGTAGAGCGCGTCCGCGAGGCGTGACTTTACCGCATCGATATCATCAATTTTCAGTCCGGTATGCAGGGTGCGCACTCCACAGGAGATATCGAAGCCCACCCCGCCAGCCGATACCACGCCGCCCGCGTCGGCATCGAACGCAGCCACGCCGCCGATCGCGAAGCCATAGCCCCAGTGCGCGTCCGGCATCGCCCAGGATGCGCCGACGATGCCGGGCAGCATCGCGACATTGGTAACCTGCTCATAGACCTTGGCGTCCATCTCGCGCAGCAGGGATTCGCTGGCAAAAATCACGCCCGGCACATGCATCTTTCCGAACGGCCTGATATGCCATTCGTATTCCGATTTGCGTTCGAACAATGAGGGGTTCATTGTTTCCTCCGCCTTGAATTGCCGCTAAACATCCACCACACATTGTGCCAGCCATCTGCCATCAGGCTGCTGGCCGACCTTCAGCGCAGTATAGGTCGCCCCCTTTATTTCGACTGCGGGATGGTGGCGCGCCACATCCAGCGCTTCACCCCGGACATTCGCTTCGAGATGATTCCCTTCCAGATGCACTTCAAAGCGGCTGAACAGCATGTTGCGCGTGGCCATCTCGAAGATCAGGCTGTTGAGCCATTCAGCCAGCAGCAGTTCCACATTGGGTGCGCTGCAGGAGATCTTCAGTGCTTCCCTGGGAATAACGGTGTCCAGATCGGTAATCGCCGCGGTCATCGCCAGCGCAGCCTGCTCGAAAGCCTGTTCCAGCGTCTCGCCGAGTCCGCGCACACCGACATCGGCCTGGTGGGGGAAATGTTCCCAATACACAGTACCGGGCATGAGCAGATTTCCTTGTTCGATACAGGCAGTTTGATTGTGCGCCGATTTTTCCGACACCGCAAACACGCTACTGCCATGGTAAAGTGCTGTTCACCACGGGATGATAGATGATGCCTGCACCGTCCTTCACTGCAAACGCCTCGCCGGAACTGCTCCGCCAGCAGCAGCTGGTGCATGCCTTGTGCGCATCCGGAATATTCACGCACCGCCCCAGGATTTCGGAGACGCACATCTCGTGGGTGCTGCTGACCGGACGCGATGCGTACAAGATCAAGAAAGCGGTCGACCTCGGCTTCCTCGATTTCTCGACGCTGGCGCTGCGCCGCTTTTATTGCAGCGAGGAACTGCGCCTGAATCGCCGCCTTGCGCCCGATCTCTACCTCGATTTAGTCGCAATAGCCGGCAGCCCGGAAGAACCCGTGCTGAGCCCCGAGTCAGATCCGGGGATGGTCAGGCAACCCGCGATCGAATACGCGGTGCACATGCGGCGATTTTCGCAATCCGCGATGATGGACCGCATGCTGGCACGCGGTCTCGTCTCGCCCGCCCATATCGACAGGCTGGCCTCAGTGATCGCCGGATTTCACCAGGCGCTGCCACCTGCCGAAGCGGATTCCCCGTTTTGTGCAACCGCCGAAATCGAATCGGCCGCGGAACAGAATTTCGCACCGTTGCCACAGTTTCTCAGTGCACCCGAAGACCTGGCGATGCTGAAAGCCGTGCACGAAGCAAGCGCGCAAGAGTTCGCCGGCTGCGAATCGCTGTTCCGGCAGCGCGCGAAAGCCGGCATGGTGCGCGAGTGCCACGGCGACCTGCATCTCGGCAACATCGTGCTGCTGGATGATGTGCCCACCCCGTTCGACTGCATCGAGTTCAGTGCGGCATTGCGCTGGATCGACGTAATCAGCGAAATCAGCTTCGCGGTGATGGATCTGCTGCGGCGGGGACACCCGCAACTGGCGTGGCGTTTGCTGAACGCCTATCTGGAAATCACCGGCGATTTTTCCGGTGTCGGCGTGCTGCGTTTCTATCTTGGCTACCGCGCGATGGTGCGCGCCAAGATCGCCGCGATACGCGCCGGTCAGCGCGGTGCAAGGTTGAAAAGGGAAATCAAATCCTGCCTCGGTTACCTGCGTCTGGCCCATGGCTGCCTGACCCGGCGGCGCGCGGCTGTGATCATCACACACGGCCTGCCCGGTTGCGGCAAGAGCACGGTTGCGCAGATCGCGCTGGAGCGGCTGGGCGCGATCCGCATTCGCTCCGACGTCGAACGCAAGCGGCTGTTCGGTCTGACGCCCCTGGACAACAGCAAGACATTGCTCGATGCGGACATCTACAGCCAGGACGCAACTCAACGCACCTATGCACGATTGCGCGAACTTGCACACGTTATCCTGGCCGCGGGATACACCGTGATCGTCGATGCCGCATTTATACTCAGGAGCGAACGCGAGATTTTCCGATCGCTTGCCCACGAACTGAATGTGCCTTTTGTCATCGCCAGTGTACAGACCGACGCGGCATTGCTGTCTGAACGGCTGATACAGCGCAGCAAAAGACGCAACGATCCCTCCGAGGCAGACATTGACGTGCTTGAAAAATTGCAGGGATTCCAGCAGCCGCTGCAGGAAGAAGAACTGGGCACTGCGGTGATTTTCCTGAACAATGGCGAAATCGGGGCGTTGCGGTCCGACGAAGAAATCTGGAAAACCCTTGAGGGTAGACTGACATAGCCTCTGCCGTCGCGAAAAGCGCAGATTGATCGCCGCGCCTATATGCGGATAATAGAGGCATGATACTCACGCTCCGTTCCTGTCTTGCCGTGATCGCGATGCTGTTTCTGGGCTCCGGTTGCGCGACTTATCAACCCGCCAGCACCGATAACATCTGCTCCATCTTCCTTGGCGATACCGACTGGTACCAGGCTGCCCTTGATTCAAACAAGCGTTGGGGCACGCCGGTCTGGGTAATGATGGCGATCATCGATCAGGAATCGCGTTTTGTCAGTGATGCACAACCGGCACGTGACTGGTTCCTCTTTATCCCGCTGCCGCGCCACTCATCGGCTTACGGCTATGCCCAGGCACAGGATTCCGAATGGGATAAATACATGAGGGATACCGGCAACAGCGGACATGACCGCGACGATTTTTCCGATGCGATCAACTTCGTTGGCTGGTATACCAACACGACACAGCGCAAGCTCGGTATCTCCAAGTGGGATGCTTACCACCAGTACCTCGTCTATCATGAAGGAGAAGGCGGATACAGGAGCGGCAGCTGGAAAAACAAGGGGTGGTTGAAACAGGTGGCCAGCAAGGTCAGGAATAAAGCGGCTGTCTATAATGCCCAGTTGAAGAGGTGCAAACCGGAGCTGGACGACAAGATCGACAACTGGTTTTGATCATTGTTCGATCGGCCCTTTCTGGTAGAGGCACCTACTCCTTCATCAGCTGCAGAATCTGCTTTTTCACCTCGGGATGGTCAAAATCGCGTCCGCCAATCGCGCGAAAACGCATATTTCCCTTTTTGTCGATGAGATAAGTGGTTGGCAATCCCATCACACCATAAGCACGGGCAACGTCACTGTTCTTGTCAAACAGAATGGGAAATGTCGGGGCAACTTGAAGCTCGGCTGTGTAGGTAAATACCTGGTCGCCATCTTCCATCTGGTTAGCAGCAAGCACGACAAAATCCTTGTCCTTGAAATTCTGGTACAAGCGTTCCATGGAAGGCATTTCCCTCCGGCAGGGCGGGCACCACGTGGCCCAGAAGTTGAGCAATACCACCTTACCCCGATAGGCTTTCAGGCTGAATTTTTTTCCATCCATATCCTCGAGCGTAAAGCCCGGCGCCGGGACGGGCTTTGATAACGCGGTTAATGTGTAGCCCAGCTTTGGCTGGTCACGTTCAGCGGCCTGCGCCGGCAACAACAGCAGGCTGCATAACATTATCGATAAAAGCTTTATAGGCATAACGGTACGTTTGGTCATGACAGGTCCTGTTATTTCGTGATCGTATTTTCCGGGAGACTGGCGGGCGCGCAGCTCATGTTCTCGATTTTCCCCTGGTGTTTTTTTCCGTCCAGTGTCCAGGTGTAGACAAGGTCGAACTTTTCATTCCTGTCTATCTTTATGGTGGTAAATCCCTGTTGCCAGTCACCGATTCCAAAGTCGCCGCTTCCGGGCAGCAGGACCCAGGCAAATTTGACGCCCGCTTTGCGCCATTCCTCTAGCCACTGGGCTTTGGTTTTGACAGGATAGGCCTTGCCGTTCTTGTCGATATAGCGCCAGTCCGCAACCCGGTAACTCAATTGCTGCTGCGAGGTGTTCTGGATAATCGTGCCAAAATCGCAGTAAGCGGCGATTCGCTCCACTTCGTCTGCAGGCAGGCCGTGTTTAGCGTAGACGGCACGGACAAAGTCAGGAAGCAGCTGAATGAGCTGTATGCTGAAGCCATCGTCCTTTGATGTCCACGTCAGCAGACCGGTTTTGTCGTTTTGCTGGACGGTGACTTCTGCAGCCTGCACCTGTGCGTAAAGCAGGCACAGGCAGATGACGATCAAGGTCTGAAAATATCGAATTTTTGTCGGCATGGTTTACAGTTTTCAAGTCAGCCTCGCATGGCTGAATTTCTAATATTTACCATTGTAATCGCTTAATTGAAATTGCTCGCAGAGGCATCAGCAAATGCCGCTTCCACTTCGGCGCGCAGAGCGATCCTGTCTCCATCCTGATAGCGCGGCGAAAAGTGCATCGCCGTGACAGAACCTGCATTCGCCGCGCGGGCGATCTCTCCGGCCTGGCGCGCGGTCAGATGGAACTTGCGCTGCCCGTGTTCGGCATCGCGTTCCATGAATACCGCCTCGATGTACAGCAGGTCGGCATCGCGCGCCAGGTCGGCAATGCGTCGCGCGTTATCTTCGTGCCAGGCGACATCGGTCACGAATGCGATCTTCTGGCCGGGCACGATACGCAGCGCGGGTTTCAATTCGGCCAGCGATACCCGCCGCTCGTGCAGCAGATCATCTTCGCGCCACGCCACGTCTATCTGCCACTGTTCCGGCTCATTGCGCAGTACCGCCTGCTTCATGTCGCGCAGCCAGGCGCCCACCGGCAGGCCAATATCCTGCAAGCGGTTTTTCCATACATTCACGTGCGCCTGCTCCTGCAATGCATAGGCCATGCAAGGGATGCCGCCGTGGTCGAGCAGGGTGCATTGCACCTGCAGCGCCGGTTCGCGCAGCAGCACATTTCCCGGGCAGATCACGCTGGTCTCGTCTTCGCGGCGGAACATGTTGTGGCAGCGAAAGCTGGCGCGCCGCCCGGCCTCCCTGCCATCAAGCTCGGTGACGCGCAGCGTAAAGTCGGAGACGTAGTTATGCACCAGATTCCAGGTATAGGCGCGCAGCTTGTGTTCCACCTGATCGAGAAAACCGGGCGGACCGAACAGCTGCAGCTCCCTGTCGCGCCCGAGCAATATGCGCAGCAGCCAGTCGAAACCGATGAAATGATCCATATGTGCATGGGTCACGAACACGTCGCTGATGCGCAACAGCTTGCGCGGGGCAAGTGCCCGGATATCTCCCAGATCGAACAGCAACGCACGGTGTTCGAACAGGCAGTCGACAAAAAGCACCGGGTCGCCCGTCGGGCCGTTTACCAGATGAGGATGAAAGGTCGGGCGCATGACGCGTGTATCGCTGCGCTACAGTACCACCGGCCTGTCCGGCATCTCGTTGGATTTGCCGTCGTGTGCCGGAAAATGGCGCGCCAGGTGTTCGCCCACTGCATGGATCCCTGCTATCACGCCCGACTCGAAATGCCCGGCGCGGAACGCCGTCTCCATCTCGTGGCAGATCGCTTCCCAGACTTCCCGGCCGAGCCTGACATGGATGCCGCGGTCGGCAATGATCTCGACATCGTGGTCGGCCAGCAGCAGATAGATCAGCACGCCGTTGTTGTGTTCGGTATCCCAGACGCGCAATGTCGAGAACACCTCGATCGCGCGCTGCTGTGCGGTCTGCCCGGCAAGCAGCGGCGCCAGTTCCAGCGATGCCTCGACTGCAAAGCGGATCTGTCCGGCATGCCGCACTTCGGTTGCGCGGATTGCCTGCTCGATCGCGTTCAGCACGCGCGGCGGGAAAACGCGCCGCACCGCAGCACGGCCCATCGATAAATGCCGCATCACCCTTATGAAATCCATGAGTGCCTCATTCACCAGTTCCCCGATGCGCCACCGCCACCAAAGCCGCCGCCTCCGCCGCTGAAGCCGCCGCCTCCGCCGAATCCACCTCCTCCGCCAAACCCGCCATAACCCCCATACCCGCCGAAACCGCGCCCTCCGCCCAGCAGCACGAATACGAACGCCACCACGCCGGCGAGTACAGCTATGACCAACGGCGCGACGGTCAGCCACGCCAGCAATCCCAGTCCCCCGCCCACCAGCAAGGCCGCCGGAATACGCCCGAACAGCGCGCGCAATATGCCGCCAACTGCAACCACCAGCACGAAGGCCACGAACATCAGCGATTCGATATTATCCTGCCCTCTTGCGGCGGCGCGCTGGGGAGCCGGCAAAGGTTCTCCGTTGATGACCTGCATCATCGCCTCCAGGCCAGACTGGATACCCGCATAAAAATCGCCGCTGCGGAAACGCGGCACGATGATTTCGTCGAT
>JAJDNO010000075.1 GCA_022340615.1 Gallionella sp.
GCGCATGCCGGGTTGCGCACCGTCATCCGGCGACAGAATGTACAGGCCGGGCGACTCACCTGAAGCAGCAAGAACCATGCCTTCCGACAAGCCGAACTTCATCTTGCGCGGCGCGAGATTGGCGACCATCACGGTCATGCGCCCCTTGAGCTTTTCCGGATCATAGACCGACTTGATGCCTGCGAATACCGTGCGGGGTTTTTCCTCGCCGATGTCCAGCGTCAGTTTCAGCAGTTTCTCAGCGCCTTCGACTTGCTCGGCGTTGACTATCTTCGCGATGCGCAGGTCGATCTTGCCGAAGTCGTCGATGGAAATGGTTTCGGCGATCGGGGATATGGCATGTTGCTGAGCTTCGGCGTGCCGGGTTTGCGAATGGGTGTCGGTCATGGGTTGCAGGCTTTCCTTGTTGGCGGCGACCATTGCTTCGACCCGTTTGGGGTCGAGGCGGGTTGCCAGATGCTGATAAGTGTTGACGCGTGTGGGCAAAACACCGAGGTCGGCCCATGTGAAATCGCGATCCATGCCGAACAGTTCGCGTGCGATGCGCGATGCCAATTCTGGCAATATTGGCCTCAGCAGGATGGAGAGGATATAGAAGCCGTGCAATGCCCGTGAACTGATGTCATGCAGGGCTGTGCGCTGAGATTGATCCTTGGCCAGAGTCCACGGGGTCGCGGTCGCAATTTCGCCATTAACACGGTCGGCGATGGCCATGATATCGCGCAAAGCGCGAGCATAGTCGCGAGCTTCAAAGGAATCTGCGATTAATCGACCGCTAGTTACAGCACCATCGATTAGTGGCTTTGAATCAGTGAAGGCAAGCTTCCCATCGAAAAACTTGGTAAGGAATCCCGCGCAACGGCTTGCGATATTGATGTACTTGCCAATCAGGTCGCTATTCACCTTCGCGACGAAATCCTCCAGGTTCAGGTCGATGTCCTCCATCGTGCCATTGAGCTTTGCCGCGTAGTAGTAGCGCAGGTACTCGGTGTTCTTTACGTGTTCGACATAGCTCTTCGCGGTGATGAAAGTGCCGCGCGACTTGCTCATTTTCTCGCCATTCACAGTCAGGAAGCCGTGCGCGAACAACTTGGTCGGCGTGCGGAAACCGGCATGCTGCAGCATCGCGGGCCAGAACAGCGCGTGGAAATACAGGATGTCCTTGCCGATAAAGTGGTACATCTCGGTCTTGGAACCGGCTTTCCAGTATTCGGCAAAATCCATACCCTTTTCATTGCACAGTTGCTGGAAGCTGCCCATGTAACCTACCGGTGCGTCCAGCCATACATAGAAATACTTGCCAGGAGCACCGGGTATCTCGAAGCCGAAGTAGGGTGCGTCGCGTGAAATATCCCAGTCAGTGAGCTTGTTCTCGCCTTCTGCACCCAGCCATTCCTGCATTTTGTTCGAAGCTTCGGTTTGCAGCGTGTCGCTTTTTGTCCATAGCCGCAGAAATTCCTGGCAGCGCTTGTCGGAGAGCTTAAAGAAGTAGTGGTCGGAGTCGCGCAGTTCCGGCTTTGCGCCGGATACCGCGGAGTACGGGTTGATCAGGTCGGTGGGCGCATAGGCGGCGCCGCAAACTTCGCAGTTGTCGCCATACTGGTCTTTCGCGTGGCACTTGGGGCATTCGCCCTTGATGAAGCGGTCCGGCAGAAACAGGTTTTTGACCGGGTCGAAGAACTGTTCTATGGAACGCTTGTCGATCAGGCCGGCCTTGTCCAGCTTGCGGTATATATCCTCGGCATATTGTTTGGTCTCGCCGCTGTTGGTGCTGCCGTAGTTGTCGAACGCGACCAGGAAACTGTCGAAATCCGCCTTGTGCTCATGCCACACACGGTCTATCAGATGTTCGGGCGTGATGCCTTCCTTCTCGGCGCGCAGCATGATCGGGGTGCCGTGGGTATCGTCTGCGCACACATAGTGGCATTCGTTGCCCTGCATCTTCTGGAAGCGTACCCAGATGTCGGTCTGGATGTATTCGACCAGATGGCCGAGGTGGATGCTGCCGTTGGCGTAGGGCAGGGCAGAGGTGACGAGGATTTTGCGGGGATTCATGTTAAGAGCCGGAATGCGATCAAGGCGCGGATTTTAGCAAATCGCGCGCGACGGCGTCGAATTGGTTAAAATCCCGCTCTTGCGAATGCGGGACCGGACTTTCAAGAGGAATAGCGATGAGCATCAAGTCAGACAAATGGATACGCCGCATGGCGGAGCAACACGGGATGATCGAACCGTACGAACCGAGCCAGGTGAAGATGGCCGACGGCAAGCGCATTGTTTCGTACGGCACGTCCAGCTATGGCTACGATATCCGCTGTTCCAATGAATTCAAGTTGTTCACCAACATCAACAGCACCATCGTTGATCCTAAGAATTTCGATCCGGATTCATTTGTCGAGGTGAACGCCGATTACTGCATCATCCCGCCGAACTCGTTCGCACTGGCGCGCACTGTGGAATATTTCCGCATCCCGCGCAGTGTGCTGACCATCTGCCTGGGCAAGTCTACCTATGCCCGCTGCGGGATAATCGTCAACGTCACTCCGTTCGAACCCGAGTGGGAAGGCTATGTGACGCTGGAGTTTTCCAACACCACCCCGCTGCCGGCGAAGATCTACGCGAACGAGGGCGTCGCGCAGGTGCTGTTTTTCGAGAGCGACGAGGTCTGCGAGACGTCATACAAGGACCGCGGCGGAAAATATCAGGGGCAGGTCGGCGTGACCCTGCCAAAAATGTAGCCCGGCCTGTCCCGGTGCTGCCTTCCGGGGACAGAAATTTCTTCTTGCAGCGCCGCTTGAATCTGAGACAATCCGCGCCGATTCATTAATTCCTGCCGGGAGTAAGCAATGCAATTCCGTTATGGTTCCGACATCTTGCACAAAACGGGAAAATTTGAGTCTTAACCCAACTCAACCCCGAACAATGTGTTGGCCGCGCATGAAGTACGGCACTTCACTCCTGACACGCAAGGAGCTGAATATGAAGTTTAGTTTTAGTTGTGACGTCACATCTCTCTCCGACCGATATGAGTCTACGCTGAAACTCCACCTCGCATATCGTGATGCAGACTGCCAGGCGGTTGCATCGCGTTCTGCCAAGAAAAGGAGCGCAATATGAAGTTTCGTTTTCCCATCATCATCATCGATGAAGACTTCCGCTCCGAGAATGCCAGCGGGCTGGGCATACGTGCTTTGGCCGATGCCATCGAAAAGGAGGGGATGGAAGTCCTCGGCGTTACCAGTTACGGCGACCTGACTTCGTTCGCGCAGCAGCAGAGCCGCGCTTCGGCATTTCTGCTGTCTATCGACGACGAGGAATTCGGCGGCGGCAGCAAGGAAGAAACCGAGGTGGCGCTTAAGTTGCTGCGCGCCTTTGTTCAGGAGATCCGCTTCAAAAACGCCGACATCCCGATCTACCTGTACGGTGAGACACGCACCTCAAGGCACATTCCGAACGACATTCTGCGCGAATTGCACGGTTTCATCCACATGCATGAGGACACGCCGGAATTTGTCGCGCGCCACATCATCCGCGAAGCGAAATCCTACCTGGACTCGCTGGCGCCGCCGTTCTTCCGCGCGCTGCTGCACTACGCGCAGGACGGCTCCTACTCGTGGCACTGCCCCGGCCATTCCGGCGGGGTGGCATTCCTGAAATCGCCGGTCGGACAGATGTTCCACCAGTTCTTCGGCGAAAACATGCTGCGCGCGGACGTGTGCAACGCTGTCGACGAACTCGGCCAGTTGCTTGACCATACCGGGCCGGTTGCCGCGTCAGAGCGCAACGCGGCGCGCATCTTCAATTCCGACCACCTGTTCTTCGTGACCAACGGTACTTCGACCTCGAACAAGATCGTGTGGCACTCGACTGTCGCGCCGGATGACATCGTGCTGGTCGACCGCAACTGCCATAAGTCGATATTGCACGCGATCATGATGACCGGCGCGGTGCCGGTATTCCTGCGGCCGACGCGCAACCATTACGGCATCATCGGGCCGATCCCGAAATCCGAATTCGAACCCGCCAATATCCAGAAGAAGATCGACGCGAATCCGTTCATCAAGGACAAGACCAGGAAGCCGCGCATCCTGACGATTACGCAGAGCACCTACGATGGCGTGGTGTACAACGTCGAAATGCTGAAACAGATGCTGGACGGCAAGATCGATACGCTGCATTTCGACGAAGCATGGCTGCCGCATGCGGCATTCCATCCGTTTTACAAAGACATGCATGCGATCGGCAGGAATCGTCCGCGCGCAAAGGATTCGATGATCTTCTCCACGCAATCCACGCACAAATTGCTGGCCGGCCTGTCTCAGGCGTCGCAGATTCTGGTGCGCGAACCGCAGAGTCGCAAACTCAACAGCCATGTGTTCAACGAAGCCTACCTGATGCACACCTCGACCAGTCCGCAATACGCGATCATCGCCTCGTGCGATGTGGCCGCCGCGATGATGGAGCCACCGGGCGGCACCGCACTGGTGGAAGAGAGCATTGCCGAGGCGATGGATTTTCGGCGTGCGATGCGCAAGATCGACGAGGAATACGGGCAGGACTGGTGGTTCAAGGTTTGGGGCCCGGAGAACATAGCCGAAGAAGGCATCGGTTCCAGGGATGACTGGATGCTCAAGACTTCCGAGAAGTGGCATGGTTTCGGCAAGCTGGCAGCCGGCTTCAACATGCTGGACCCGATCAAGGCCACCATCATCACGCCGGGGTTGAACATGAACGGCAACTTCGACGAGACCGGTATGCCCGCTGCGATGGTTACCAAATATCTCGCCGAACACGGCGTTATCGTCGAGAAGTGCGGTCTGTATTCGTTCTTCGTGATGTTCACCATCGGCATCACCAAGGGCCGCTGGAACACGCTGCTTACCGCGTTGCAGCAGTTCAAGGACGATTACGACAAGAACCAGCCGATGTGGCGAATCCTGCCAGAGTTTGCGGCCAAATATCCGCAGTACGAGCGCGTCGGCCTGCACGACCTTTGCCAGCAGATCCATGATTCCTACAGGAAGCACAATGTAGCGAAGATGACGACCGAGATGTATCTGTCGGACATGCAGCCCGCGATGAAACCTTCCGATGCGTTCGCCAGGATGGCGCACGACGAGATCGAGCGTGTCGAGATCGACAACCTGGAAGGCCGTGTCACCGCGGTGCTGCTGACGCCTTACCCTCCGGGCATTCCGTTGCTGATCCCGGGCGAGCGCTTCAACAAGCTGATTGTTGATTACCTGAAGTTCGCCCGCGACTTCAACAAGAAATTCCCCGGCTTCGAAACCGACATTCACGGCCTGGTATCAGACAAGGAAGGCGGAGAACGCGTGTATCACGTGGATTGTGTGCGGCAGGTTTGAGCCGCACCGGTCCGAACAAAACGCCGCCTGTTCTACCAGGGTAGCGGGCGTTTCGAGGCAAGCGCATTCTGGTCGAAACCACCGGTGCCGTGGCGTGTCTGGATTTCGATTCCGATTTCCTTGAGCAGCGGGGTCGGCAGTATTCCCCCCGCGCAGACGATCACCGCGTCGTTGGGCAGATCAATCCGGTTGCCTTTCTGGTCGAGCACAACATTGGCGTGTTCGATCTCCGTGACGTTTGATTCAAGCAGTACGGACAGGCGCCCATCGGCCAGTGCCTGTTCGGTCAGTTGCCGGTTTTTCGGCTTGACGCGGCTGAAGGCATTGCCGCGATAGCTGAGCGTTACATTGCTTCCTGGTTCGTTGCTGATCGCCAGCGCTGCTTCCAGAGCCGCATCACCCCCGCCGACGACCAGCACGCGCTTGCCCCGGAATTGTTCAGGATCGACCAGGCGGTACACTACTTTTTCCAGATTTTCACCCGGGACGCCCAGCTTGCGCGGGGTACCGCGCCGGCCGATGGTAAGCAGTACGTTGCGGGTGGCGTAACGGGCGCGGTTTGTGACCACGGTAAAAGTGTCGCCATGGTGCTCGATCTTTTCCATGCGCTCGCCGAAATTGATCCTGATATCCGTTTTTGCGACCACTTCCTCCCACATCCGCAACAACGACTCCTTGCTGGTTTCCTTGAGGTTCACTTTGCCGAAGATCGGAAGTTTCATCGGTGCGGTCATCACGATCTTGCCACGCGGGTAATGCAGGGTGGTGCCGCCGAACGTATCTTCCTGTTCGATCGTCACGCAGTTCATGTCGTGCTGCTTTGCGGCAAGCGTTGCGGAAATGCCTGCCGGGCCGGCACCGATCACGACAACATCATGGGGCGTACTGCCTCGCCCGCGTTTCCTGATCGCTTCCATGGCCTGGCGCCCCTGTTCGGCGGCTTTCCTGATCAGGCCCATACCGCCGAGTTCGCCGGCGATGAAGATGCCGGGAACATTGGATTCGAAGTTCGGCTTGAGTTGCGGGATATCGACTCCTCTGGTTGCAGTGCCAAAAACAAGTTTGATTGCACCTACCGGACATGAAGTGGCGCAAGCACCGTGGCCGATGCAAAGTGCCGGGCTGACGAGTACCCCTTTGCCGTCGATGATGCCGATCGCCTGTTCGGGACAGGCCTTGTAGCAGCCGCCCGAGCCGAGGCACAGGTTGGGATCGAACACCGGGTGCAGCGTCGCCGGCTCGGTCAGTCCGGACTGTACTGCTTCTTGCCAGGTTTCCCGGGCCTTTTTCTGGTGGCGATAGCGTTTGAACAGGAATATCAGCAAAGGCACTGCCAGTGGCAGCACATAAAGCAGGTAGATGAAAGTCTGATCATTCATTTGATATTCGGCCCATCGATTCGAGAAAGTTTTTCATCATATATCCAGTCCGGGTATTTTTGAGAATTTTGAAAATGGACGGGAAGCAGCGGATGAGCATGATGCAGTGGAAGCACTATAACCAAGTAAGGCTGTCGGGATTTCGATAAACGCATATTCCGTGTGCAATTTGCACTCGTGGTACTATACACGTATCGAGCACGTGGATTGTTTCATCAAGTTGATCCGGTCCAGTGCGCTAGTCAGGTAACCAGATATGTCTTCCGAAAATTTACGCGATCAGGAAATGGTCGCAACAGCTGCAAAAAATGCTTACGCGACCGACAGGCGCAAGCAGCAGCATCCAATCGAAGTCAGGGTATTCGGTGGAACGCGCGCCGCCGAACGGCGTATTGGTGTTGGCGCGCGAGTGGTGTGGTTTGCATTCCTGGTTCTGATCGCGATGGGATGGTGGGTCTATATCAAGGCAGCCGAGCATCAGCTGGATTATAAGCCCGGTGCCGGCTTCGGTTATTACCTTGGCCTGGTCGGCGGTGTGATGATGCTGCTGATGCTGCTCTATCCGGTGCGCAAGCATCTGCAATTCGCCCGCAGCTGGGGGCCGTTGCGCTACTGGTTCATGATGCACATGATATTCGGGATCGGCGGGCCGGCATTGATCCTGTTTCATTCGACCTTTCATGTGCGTTCGCTGAATGCCGGCGTCGCAATGTATTCGATGCTGCTCGTGGTGGCCAGCGGCATCATTGGACGCTTCATCTACAAACGCATCCATCACGGGCTATATGGCCGGAAATCCAACCTGGAAGAGTTGCAGCAGGCAGTCGATGTGAACCAGAGCAAGATCAGCAAGGTAAACGCGGTGCTGATGGAAGCAACCGGCATAGGCGAGAAGCTGAAAAAGTTCCGGATGATGGCCATCGACAAGAAACAGGCGTTGCCGGTTCGCATCTGGAGGTTCATGGCGCTGGGGTGGCAACGGCGCAGTCTGGCATCCCGTTGTCGCCGCGAGTTGCGGCTGGCGGTTGCGCACCTTGCCAAGAGCCAGGGGTGGGACAGCCGGCAACAGCAGCAGCACTTTCAGGAAGTCGTGCAGGATGCGGAAGAGTATTTGCGCGCCGTGCAGCAGGCTGCACAATTTTCGTCGTACGAACGTCTGTTTCGTTTGTGGCATGTACTGCATTCCCCCTTTGTCTGGCTGCTCGGGGTTAGCGGTATCGTGCATGTCATAGCCACCAATTTCATGTACTGACTCTCCCCGTGTTGTTGCGTACTCTTCTGTTGGCAATCATCTCCCTGTCATTTTCCGGGCTCGCTTCCGGCGCAGGCGAGATCGCGCTGATGCCGGGCCAGGTGATCCAGGGGCATGCCAAACTCGAAGCGGAATGCAAGGAATGCCACGTTAGATTCCACAAGGATGCGCAAACCGGACTGTGCGAGGACTGCCACAAGGACGTGAAGGCGGATATCCAGAATCACAAGGGATATCACGGCAGGCTCAGCGACAAGGAGTGCCGTACCTGCCATACCGAGCACAAAGGGCGCAATGCGAATATCATCATATTGGACACGAACAAGTTCGACCATACCAAGACGGATTTTCCGCTGCTGGGTGCTCACCATAACCGGGCGAAAGTGAAGTGCAAGGATTGCCATGCGGCCAACAAGAAGTACCGCGAAGCGCCTTCCGCGTGCAATGACTGCCATCACAAGGATGACAAGCACAAGGGCAGCCTGGGCACCGATTGCAAGAGTTGCCATAACGAGCGTTCCTGGAAGGATGCGAAATTCGACCACACCTTCGCCAAGACCCGGTTTGCGTTGAAGGGCAAGCACCTGGAAGTGAAATGCAGCAAATGCCACACCACTCCGGGCAAATACAAGGGGGCGCCAACGCAGTGCGTGAGCTGCCATATCAAGGTCGACAAGCACAAAGGCCGATATGGCAAGAAGTGCGAGACCTGCCACGTGGAACGCAGCTGGAAAACGATACTGTTCAACCACAATGCCGAGACAAAATTCAAGCTGCTGGGCGCACACAATACGGTGAAATGCATTTCGTGCCACACCAAACCGCTGTTCACGAGGCAGAAAATCCCGATGACGTGTTTTGGCTGCCACCGCAAGGATGATGTGCACAAAGGGGGATTGGGCACCAATTGCGCAACCTGCCACAGCGAACAAAAATGGAAGTCCGCCCGGTTCAACCATGATCGGGATACGCATTTCCCGCTGAAGGGCAAGCACCAAACAGTCAAATGCGATGTCTGTCACACACCGGCGCTGAAGGCCAGGGGCGAAAAACTCCCGACGACCTGCGTCGCCTGCCATTTGAAGAAAGATGTGCACAAGGGCAATCTGGGTAAACGGTGCGATTCCTGCCATAACGAAAAGGACTGGAAGAAAGCCCGGTTTGACCATGGACGCACACGCTTCCCGCTGCTCGGCCTGCATATCAGGGTGGATTGCAAGAAGTGCCACAAGACCCAGCTATTCATCGATACGCCTTCCAAATGCTATTCATGCCACAAGAAAGACGATGACAAGGTGCATCAGCGCAGATTCGGCACCCGATGCGACTCATGCCACAATGCAAGATCATGGAAAGTATGGGATTTCGATCACGACAGACGCACCAGTTTCAAGCTGGACGGTGGACACAAAAAACTGGATTGCTATGCGTGCCACAAGAAGCCGATGGGCGACCGCGTGGTTGTGCCGGGCACCTGCGTCGGATGCCATGACAATGATGATGTACATCGCGGTGCCTTCGGACCGCAATGCGATCGCTGCCATGTAACCAGTAATTTCAAGACACTGTTGATGGGATCCGGAATGATCCAGCGTTAACCGTCTGTCTGATTTTTTATCCGACTATCGGATTTGTGTGTGTAATATGCACACATAAACATGGTTTGTGGTAATGTGCGATCCTGATATAACGCCGGATCTTCCCGGAGTCTGGAAGATCAAGAGGGGGAAACAAAATGAACCAGGCAGAAATTACAGAATTGACATTGATCGGGCGGCACATGCCGAGATGGATCGGACTGTTGCTGATCTTGCCGCTGCTGTTCCTGGCACATCATGCGTCTGCGCAGACGACCGTGCCCACCACGATCAAATTTGACCATATCCAGACCGGGTTTAACCTGACCGGTGCGCACGTACTGGTGCCTTGCGAAGCCTGTCATATCCAGGGCGTGTTCAAGGGAACTCCCAGGGATTGTGCCACTTGCCACATGCAGGGCAATCGCATGGGAGCTACGTCCAAGCCGGTTCGCCACGTGGCGACCATTGCTCCTTGCGACACCTGCCATCGCACCACGGGATGGGTTCCGGCTTTTTTCAGCCACGTGAACGTTGCGCCGGGTACCTGCCTGACCTGTCACAACGGCTCGCTCGCGATTTCCAAGCCGAACGGACATATCCTCACGACGTCTTCATGCGATACCTGCCACCGCACCACGGCCTGGAGTCCGGCTGGATTCAACCACATCGGCGTGCTGCCCGGCACCTGTGAAACCTGTCATAACGGAACCAAGGCAACAGCCAAGCCAGGAAATCATGTTGTTACGTCCGAATCATGCGATGTCTGCCACCGCACCACGGCCTGGTTGCCGGCAAGCTACGACCACATCGGCGTGGTACCGGGCACCTGCGAGACATGTCACAACGGCGTAACTGCGAAAGGTGTGGGCGGTTCGCCGACGACGCAGTATCCTTCCTATTCCGGCCACGTGCCGACGTTAAGCTGGATTTCTTGTGATAGCTGTCACAATTCGACAACGACGTTTTTGGGCGCCAAGGTGCACGGATCGGTGGTTATTACCCCCGGTACCTGCACCAGCTGCCACTACAGGGCCAGCCACGAAGGCAGCGGAACGCAATCGTGCGACAAGTGCCATTCCACCAGTACCTGGAACAAATGACCGAAACGCGCGCGGATGAGGCAACTGAAGGGTGCATACACCCCGTTATGCATCCCGCGAGCGATTCACCGCAACCGGATCCAGCTGATTTGATCGTTGCAACGCCGTAAAAAGGGAACAGATTTTGAAAGTACCAGGCCCGATGAGGGCGATGCTTGGCCGCGCTATTACCCGTTTGGCAGCTGTCTTGTTGTTGAGCGGCCTTGCGATCAATTCGGCATTTGCCCATGTTATCGACCGCATCGAAGTCGATCAGGTCGGCGACGAGGCCGAGATCCAGATCATGTTTGATGTCAGGATCCAGTATCTGCGCGAGGCATCTCTGAAGAACGGCGAGCTTCATGTCTACATCAATCTCCTGGAAGCCGATCCGGATAGCATGGTCCAGGTACCGGAATCCATGGATTCCCCACCGTCGGCCATCGCCCCGCATTTCAGGGTTTCGTATCCGGGGCTTGATTCATCCCTCACCGTCAAATTCGACAAGCCCGTTAAGTACCGGGTGCGTCCCGGCAACGATGGGCGCAGCATCAACATTTTCATCCCTGCGCTCGTTGCGAAAAGCAAGACCGTGCCGGTAGCGGTCGGTGCGATCAGCACACCGGCGCAGGTTGAACAGGAAGCGAAGCGCCTGATGGATGCCGCAAGCACAGCGCTCGCGAAAAACCAGGCTGAACAGGCAATAGAAATACTGAACCAGCTGCTCAATCTGCCGCCCAACCGGCAGTCCCGGGATGCACAGGAACTAATCGGTGATGCGCGGGCAAAGAACGGTGAGTATGACAAAGCCAGAGTGGAATACGGGTTGTATCTGCAGCTCTATCCGGACGCCAAGGATGCGAAACTGGTGAAGCGCAAACTGGCAGGGCTGCCCAAGGAAGCCTATAAAAAGCCGGTGCTGCCGGCCCAGCAGAAGCGGCTCGATCAGAAGATGCTGGTGTACGGTACCGTTTCGCAGAACTACTATAACGGCGTGTTGCATACCGACACCACGACGGCGAGCGGTGCCGGCGTCACGACAGACACTTTCTCCGGCACCGACCAGTCGACGTTGATCTCGTCGCTGTATATCACCGGACGCAAGAGAACCGAAACCACCGATAACCGCATCGTGCTGCGCGATGATTACCGGGCCAATTTCCTGTCGCGCACCAGCAATGATAATCAGCTGGGTGCATTATATTTCGAGAGCAGCGCGCGCGACCGTAGTTATCTGCTCCGCCTCGGGCGACAGCCCGGATCGGCCGGTGGCGTACTGGGTCGTTTCGACGGCGCATGGGCGGGCTATAGCCTGAACCCCACCTGGCGGGTCAACGGCGTCGTGGGTACACCGGTAAACTTTTACAGCAGTACCACCGATCGAAAAACCTTTGCCGGCGTCAGTGTCGATCTGACCCGTTTGCCCGAACAGTGGAGCGGCAGCGGATATTTTATCGAGCAACGGGCGGGAACCGTCCTTGAGCGCGAGGCGTTCGGGATGGAAGCGCATTATTTTGATTCGCACCGCAATTACATGGGGCTGCTTGACTACGACAGGTTATTCAAGGCAGTCAACATCGCGATGTTCCAGGGAAACTGGACGACCCAGTCGGGCAATAACTACCTGATGCTGGCAGACCACCGCAAATCACCATCATTGCAGCTGTCCAATGCGTTATTCGGAACCTCGCAATCCCTCGCGTCGTTGCTCCAGTCCGGAGCGGCGACGACAGATAGCCTGATCGAGGATGCCAAGGCGCTGACGCCGACATCGAACCTGTTTATGGTCGGGATGACGCGCCCCTATTCCTCACACCTGCGATTGGGCGGCGATTTCCGGATCAGCAATTTATCGGGTGTAGGCGCAGCAGGCGCGCTGCCCGCTTCGCCGGGAACCGGGAACATGTATATCTATTCCGCGCAGGCGATAGGCAACAATTTGCTGTTTGAAAATGATCTGGGCGTGGCAAGCGCCAGCATCATCAGCGCAAGGACCTACAAGGGTCAGTCCCTTGCACTTACACAGACCGAGATACTGCGGCAACGCTGGCGTACGGACGTTTCGCTGCAGCTATACCACCAGAAGGACAATCTGGACACGCGCATGACAAGGATCACACCCAGCCTCAGGTTGAGTTACCGGATGACCGAATCGGTGAACTTCGACGCCGAAGGCGGCATTGAGGATATCCACATCACCAGCCCGACCCAGGACCAGAAATCCACGCGCAAATACATTTACGTCGGTTATCGCTGGGACTTCCAGTAACCGAACCAAAAAATGTTTCCGGTGCGGTAAGTTTCGACCGCCAATTAATTGACCGTGACAAGCTTCATGCCAGCCCGACTCCCCGGAAACGCGATACTACGCTGTTCCCCCCGTATTTATTTCAGCTATACTGGCCGCAAGCTATTTACGGCAAATACCGACCGGCATGGACGGCGGTCTGAGCCGTAATCTATCAAATACGGGATCGGTCCAGGGGGGGCATCTTGGTATTTTTCAACAGGCGTTCGAACGCAATATCAGCTTTGCTGCCGCACAAGGTGCGCCGTGATGTGGGCGCCATGGCTTTTGCACTCATCGCAATTTGTTGTGCAGGGACACTCATGGCAACGGTGGCGCATGCCGCCGAACCACCCCCATTTGCCAAACCCCTTTATATCCGCGCCGATGCCGGTTTCATGTCGGACGACAATGTGGCGCGCGCAAAAGATTCCGCAAACAAGCTTTCCGACCGTTCGTACAGCGCCAACCTGAGCAAGCCGCTTACCTTTCCGCTTACCGTACATACCCGCGCACGGGTGACCGCGCTGGTGGGTACAGAAAGATTCATCAATTACAAGGGACTGAGCCGGGCGATCGGCGGGGTGACCGGAGAATACCAGTATCGCAGCTCGTCCGAATTTTCCGCGCCGATACTATCGCTGTTTGCCCGCATCTTCGGCGAGCAATATGAATCCAGGTTGCGCGACGGCTGGCATTATTCGGCCGGCGTTTCGATACTGCAGCCGGTCACCGACCGCATCCAGCTTTTCGGCGCGCTGTCCCACAACCAGCGCCGTGCCACCAGCGAGGTGTTTGATACGATCGACAATTCCGCGCGGGCTAACCTGGACTACGTCGTGACGCGCAGAAGCACTCTGTATCTGGGCGCGGATTACCATCGCGGCGACGTGGTGTCTGCCGGGCAACCTTCGCTCCAGCTGTTCGATATCGCCAAAGTGTTCGCGCAGGATGATGCATTCCCGGGCGGGCAACTCTACTGCTACCGATTCGACGGCACCAGCCTGTTGACCACGCTGGGCTACAACATCGGCTTCGGCATCAGCCAGGCAATCGACATTTCCTGGCGACGGATCAAGTCGCGCTCCGATTTCGTGCCGGCCTATGCGACTTCTGAAACCAGCTACGTCGCGAACCAATATTCCATTGTCTATCTGGTGAACTTCTAAAGGGTCAGATCATGCGCTACCGACATTTAATTTCATATGCCGGCCTGCTGATGGCAACGCTGTTGCTGGTCTCATGCGGCGGCGCCAATTCCGGCGACGTGTTTCCAATGGCCGCGACAACGGTTACCCCGACCAGCGGTCCGGACAGTTTCCTGATCTTCCCGAACCCGCAGAAACAGCCAGACGGAACGTTGCAGACCAACACCACTGCCTACGCGACCGCTTACTATGCGGCGATCGATCCGGGCAATACCAGGGACACGCTGGACAAATGGAAGGCCGCGAACGGCTTCGGCGATCTGACCACAGGGACCGAGACGACGGTCGTGTTCGGCGACGTCAGGGATCTCGGCTACGGGCGGCGCATGATCGTACGCAACATCACCAGCGGACCTAACAAGGGCACGATCGCGGTTATGGTGGAGAACTACCTGGTGTCGGCTGCCACCAATTATGGCTATTCAAGTTTCAACCTCGATGCGGCGGTGGTTCAGGATCAGCGCTGGCATGTCGGTACCAACGCGATCGAATTCAGTGCTTCAGCCTGTACATCATCAGACCCGGCGAGTTGCGTGACTGCCAATTCGCCTACACCGGTCAAATTCGCAAAATTCTTTACCTTCGATCCGGCAACCGGCAAGCGCTTGCTGGCTGCGAATCTCGATGGCCGCGGCGACAAGGCGATGCCGAGCATCTGCATCACCTGTCATGGCGGTCGCGGCGACCCGCTCACGCCCGCAGCCGGCTCGCCGACCGGCAAACCATTGTTCCCGTGGGTCGGTAATTCCGCTTCGCAGAAGCGCGCCGATGTCCAGGCGCACATGCAGCCGCTGATCGTCGACAGCTTCGGCTATTCGACCACGCCCGGCTATACCCGCGCCGACCAGGAGGCCAGGCTCAAAGCGATAAACGAACTGGTGCTGAGCAGCTATCCGATACCGGCATCAACTATATATCCTGAAGACGCAAATCGCCGCATTACGAACGGTAACGAATGGAATGGTACCGCCGCAGCGATAATCAAGGCTGCCTACGGCGGCGACGGCTTGCCCAATGCAACTTTCTCAGACAGTTATGTTCCTGCCAATTGGTCCAGCATGGGCCAGACCGCAATGTACAAGAACGTGGTAGTACCCTATTGCCGCACCTGCCATATCCAGCGCGGCGTCAATGCGTATGGGATAAATGACCTCGATTTCGACCACTACTGTTCGCAGACTACCCCGGGCACATGCGATACGAATGCGGTTAATCCCTACAATTCGTATTTCTACGGCTATGCTTCCCGCATCAAGGCTCACGTGCTTGACCGCGGCAACATGCCGCTGGCCAAGATCGTCTACCAGCGCTTCTGGGGCAGCAACGATCCCGATACGCTGGCGACCTTCCTGCAGGCCGCGCAGACAGAAGCGGTGCGCGATTCCAGCGGCGCGTTGCTGAAACCGGGCAGGCCGGTCGCCGATCCGGGGCCGGACCGCACCACCGATTCGCCGGCCACGCTGTCGGCAGCGAACAGCCTGTTTGCAACGACCTACGCCTGGTCTATTGTCTCGGGCGCGGGCGGTACGCTGGGCAACGCCAGTTCAGCCCAGGCAACGCTCAGCGGAATACCTGGTACAACTTACGGCGTGCAACTGGTGGTCGGAAACGGCACTACGCAGAGTGCCCCGGTAACGGTTAATGTGAAGATAGCCACAGCCGGGACAATGGAACTGCCGATCGCTGCCAGCGCGATCCGCTTCTCCGACATCAAGGCAATACTGCAAGACAATGTTCCAGTACCGGGCGGCGGCTCAACCTACAATACCTCATACTTTCAGAATTGTACTAGCTGCCACGTTCCCAGTGGTGGACCGCCGATTTTCTATAACGATTACGACCGCAATGGTGATGGATCGATTGATTCCGGTTCAGCCAATTCAATTGACGATCGGTGGTTTTACAGCGAGTTGCGCGGCCGCATCAACTTTACTGATGTTGCTGCGAGCCCGTTGCTGCGCAAGCCGACCGGCCACCATCACGGCGGTGGTTTGATATTTGACATGGCGAACACCACGCCATGCGCTGCCTCGCCAACATATCCGTCCTGTCAGCCTTATGCGACACTGGGTGATTACTACAAGGCGCAATACAACAAGATCGTGCTGTGGATGCTGAACGGCGCGCCGTACTGACGCATCGTGTCGAATGAAAAGGCCGTTCGCAAATCAATGCGAACGGCCTTTTTCATTCCAGGGGCGGTTTGAATGAAACCTGGTAATTCCGAACTCTAATAATCGCGTCTGGGCGCGTTGTAGATATCGTTCGGGAAGATGAACGGTGTGGTGCGGCCCACCAGGGCCTCGATCAGCGTCAGTTCCTGGTCGGTGTGGTTGATGAACGGCGCGTTGCGGATGTTCTTGCCCTGCGACTCGCCCTGGGTGATATAGAGCGGCCTGTTGTGGTGATAGGAGACGACGGTGGTCGTGCTCGCTGGATCGGCACTGGCCACCACGTCAGTGACACCGTAACAGGTGCAGAAATAGGTCAGGTCGGAATCCGCTTCCAGATAGAACCCGGTGCCGCGTATCCCGATTGTCGCGGTGACCGTTTTGACCTGCATCGGTGAATGGCGCGAGACCGTCAGCAGCTTGCCGGTCAGCATCCTCAGGCCGTTGATCACCATCGAGAACGGACTGTCGTCTGAAGATTTTTCCTCGGGTTTGTGTGTCGGAGCAGGGTATTGCTGTCCGGCCTCGAGGACCAGATGGCTGTCGCTGCGCAGGATCATCGCATGGGTGCCGACAGCAAAGATCAATTCGCTCCCCTTTGCGGTCTGAACGGTGTCACCGGGCTTGATCCGGGTTTCCATGGTTGCTTCCTTGCCGTTTACCGTGGCCTGCCCTGTGATGCGGTAGATCGACTGGCCGGGCGGCAGCTTTTTCGGCCGGTCGCCGAACAGGCTGAACGCCATTGCGTTCGATCCGGGAAAACCCGCCGCAAACAATCCGGCTGCGAGTGCCTGTATCAACACGCGACGCCGCGGGTCATCAGGTTCTTCATCGTGCCTCATCAAAGCTCCTTAATCGTTGTATTCGTCGAGCCAATGAATGTTTGCAGATGCAGCCATCGCCTCGCCGGGAAAATATTAACACAACTAAATTTTCTGCGAATTCAGGGGGTTTTGACCGGAAGCCGTTGTTAATGGGGTGATTATTGTT
>JAJDNO010000004.1 GCA_022340615.1 Gallionella sp.
AGAAAATGACGGCAGCTAACGTTATCGCTCGCAGGATTCTGACTTGCTTAGCATCGGTAGTCATACACACTCCTGGAAGAGGGAGCTTGCATTAAGCGGAATAATCATTAGTAGTGCTCTGCCAAAATTGGCCCGACTTTCAAGTCACATTAATACGGCAAGAAAATGGGGCCGAGCCGAACCGTATTTTGCCAAATCAACTTCCACAAAGCAGCCGTACTTGAGTGTCCGCTGTTGGCCGATAGCTGTCATTAACCAGGTTCTCATTTGCGGCTCCGGCGAAATGTCACCCAGTCAATCCAGCGCCTGGTAAATAACCAGCCCCCATACCACCAGCGCATTCACGATGCTCAGGAACACCGCCGCGCTGGCGATATCCTTGGCTCGTCTGGCGAGCGGGTGCTGTTCCAGTGAGGTGTGATCCACTGCCGATTCAAGTGCGGAATTGAGCAGTTCGACGATCAGCACCAGCAGGATGCTGGCGATCATCATAGCCTTGCCGGCGGGGCCGGTTGGCAGCAGCAGCGCGGCGGGTATCGCGATCGCTGCAACAAGCACTTCCTGGCGAAACGCGTCTTCGTGCTGCCACGCCGCGCGCAGCCCCTGCAGCGCAATGCCGGTCGCGCGCCAGGCGTGGGTCAGGCCGGGGCGGTGTTTATTGGGGTTATCCACACCGGCACGCCTGCTTCATGCATCACCATACGACTCGATGGGCGGGCAGGAGCAGATCAGGTGCTTGTCGCCGCGCACATTGTCGATACGTCCGACACTGGGCCAGAATTTGTTGTCCCTGACCCACTGCAACGGGAATGCCGCCTGCTCGCGGCTGTAGCCATGCTGCCAGGCGTCGGCGACCACTGCCCTCGCGGTGTGCGGGCAATTCTTCAGCACGTTGTCCTCGCGGTCTGCCTTCCCTGAAACGATGGCATCTATTTCGCCGCGTATCGCGATCATCGCCGCGCAGAACCGGTCCAGCTCTTCTTTGGATTCGCTTTCGGTCGGCTCTACCATCAGCGTGTCGGCAACCGGGAATGACACGGTGGGCGCGTGATAGCCGTAATCCATCAGGCGCTTGGCGATGTCGCCGACTTCCACGCCGGCTTCGCGCTTGAATTCGGCGCAGGCCAGGATCATTTCATGCGCGCAACGGCCATTCTTGCCGCTATACAGGGTCGGGTAATGGTCCTTCAGCGATTCCTTGATGTAATTGGCATTCAGGATCGCGATGCGCGTGGCTTCGGTCATGCCGTCGCCGCCCAGCATCTTGATGTAGCCGTACGAGATCAGCAGTATCAACGCGCTGCCGAACGGGGCTGCGGATACCGCATGCACGCCCTGCTCGCCGCCGGTCTCGATCACGGTGTGGCCGGGCAGGAACGGCGCCAGATGTTTCGCGACGCCGATCGGGCCCATGCCGGGCCCGCCGCCGCCGTGCGGAATCGCAAAGGTCTTGTGCAGGTTAAGATGGCAGACATCAGCGCCGATGTTGCCCGGGCTGGTCAGGCCGACCTGCGCATTCATGTTTGCGCCGTCCATGTAGACCTGGCCGCCATTGGCGTGGACGATGCCGGTGATCTCGTTGATGCTTTCCTCGTAGACGCCGTGGGTGCTCGGGTAAGTGACCATCAGGCAGGAAAGATCATTCTTGTGCTGCTCGGCTTTTTCGCGCAGATCCGCGACGTCGATATTGCCGTTTTTGTCGCATTTGACCAGCACGATCTTCAAGCCGCACATCGCGGCGCTGGCTGGATTGGTGCCGTGCGCCGAGGTCGGGATCAGCGCGATGTTGCGGTGGCTGTCGCCGCGCGACTGATGGTAGGCCTGTATCACCAGCAGGCCGGCATATTCGCCCTGCGCGCCGCTGTTCGGCTGGAAGCTCATCTTTGCGAAGCCGGTGATTTCGCTGAGCGCCTGGTCCAGGCTGGCGATGACTTCCTGGTAACCGGCCGCCTGTTCCAGCGGAACAAAGGGATGCAGGTTCGCGAATTCCGGCCAGGTGATCGGGATCAGTTCCGAAGCGGCGTTCAGCTTCATCGTGCAGGAACCCAGCGAGATCATCGAATGCGTCAGCGACAGGTCCTTGTTTTCCAGGCGCTTGATGTAGCGCATCATCTCCGATTCGGAATGATAGCTGTTGAAGACGGGATGCTGCAGGATCGCGGAACTGCGCATTTTGACCAATGGTTTTTGCTCAAAAATTTGCGCCTCGGCAACTTGAGCGGCCGGCTTGCCAGAGGCTTGCGCGAACACCGCGATGATCGCATTGATGTCTGCGGCATCGGTGGTCTGGTCGACGGAGATCGTGATCGCATCCGCCGTATAGCGGAAATTGATCCCGGCCGCTTCGGCCAGTTCCCTGATCTTTGCGTTGTCAGCGCCGCTGACCTTGAGCGTGTCGAAGAATGTTTCTTCCGCGATGCGATAGCCGAGCTTCTTCAGCTCCCCGGCCAGCGCGACCGCAGACAGGTGCACCTGCAGCGCGATGCCTTTCAAACCCTCCGGGCCGTGGTAGACCGCGTACATGCCGGCCATGATCGCCAGCAGCGCCTGCGCGGTGCAGATGTTCGAGGTCGCCTTGTCGCGGCGGATATGCTGCTCGCGGGTTTGCAATGCCATGCGCAGCGCCGGATTGCCGGCCGAATCGACAGAAACGCCGATGATGCGCCCGGGCATCGCGCGCTTGTAGCTTTCGCGGCACGCGAAGTAGGCCGCATGCGGGCCGCCGTAGCCCATCGGCACACCGAAGCGCTGAGTGCTGCCGACCACCACATCGGCGCCCCACTCGCCCGGCGGCGTCAGCAACACCAGGCTCAATACGTCGGCGGCGACCGCAATGGCGATGCCGCGCGCCTTGGCCTTGCTTGCAAAATCCGCATAATCTCGCACCTCGCCATCGGCGCCCGGATACTGCAGCAATACGCCGAAAACGCCGCTTTCAAGCTTGGCTGTGCTGACATTGCCGATGACCAGTTCGATGCCGATCGGCGCCGAACGCGTCTTCAGCAGGTCGATGGTTTGCGGAAAGCACGCGTCGGAAACGAAGAACTTGTTCGAACCGCTTTCGACCGCCTCGCGTGTACGGTGGTGAAACAGCATCGCCATCGCTTCGGCTGCTGCGGTGGCCTCGTCGAGCAGCGATGCATTCGCGATTTCCATGCCGGTCAGGTCCATGATCATGGTCTGGAAATTCAGCAGTGCTTCCAGGCGTCCCTGCGCGATTTCGGCCTGGTACGGTGTGTAGGCGGTGTACCAGCCCGGATTTTCGAGGATGTTGCGCTGTATCACCGCAGGGACGATGGTGTTGTAATAGCCCAGCCCGATATAGGTGCTGAATAACCTGTTCTTTGCGGCGATGCCGCGCAAGTGCTTGTGGTATTGATATTCGGACATGCCGCCCGGCAAATTCAGCGGTTTCTTCAGGCGGATTTCGGCGGGAACGGTCTGCGCGATCAGTTCGTCGACAGAGCTTGCGCCGATTTTTTTCAGCATCGCGGTTATATCGCTGGCACGCGGGCCGTTATGACGGCCGGCAAATTTATCAGTGGTGATCATGGAAATTTCAGGTTAGAGGTTCAGGTAGCAGGGATTGGCTGACCGGGAGAGGTTGATGTTCCCGTGCGCCCCAATCCCCTTTCGGATAATTAATGTGATTCGCTGTCGACGACCGCCTGGTACGCGGCGGCGTCCATCAGCGCGGATACGTCTGCGGGGTTGTCCGGCTTCATCGCGAATATCCAGGTGTTGTACGGATCGGAATTGATCGCTTCCGGCGTGCTGTCCAGTTCGCTGTTCACGGCCGTGACCACCCCGCTGACCGGAGCATAGATGTCTGCCGCGGCTTTCACCGATTCCACCACCGCGCATTCTTCCTTTGCCTTTAGCTTGCGTCCCACCTCGGGTGCTTCAACGAATACCATATCGCCCAGCAATTCCTGCGCGTGCTGTGTAATGCCGACGCTGATGGTGCCGTCCGCATCGGTTTTGACCCATTCGTGTGACGTGGTGTACTTCAGGTTTGCCGGATTGCTCATGGTCTGATGTCCTCTGGAAAAATTAAAGGGAAAACTAAATTAAACCTTTGCCGTTGCGCGCGAAAGGATATTTCACCACCTTTGCCGCGAGCATTTTATCGCGAATCGCAACCTGCACGTCCTCGCCGACCTGCACGTCCTTGGGCACCCTGGCCAGTGCGATGGATTTCTCCAAGGTCGGCGAAAAACTGCCGCTGGTGATTTCGCCGATCCCCTGAGCGCAGTGCACCTGCTGGTGGCTGCGTAGCACGCCACGGTCCAGCAGCACCAGTCCGACCAGCTTGCGTGTCGGCGGATTGGCGAGCAGTGCCGCCTTGCCGATGAAGTCGCGTTCGCTCTTCAGGTCCACGGTCCAGGCCAGTCCCGATTCGAGCGGATTGACCGATTCGTCCATGTCCTGGCCGTAGAGATTCATTCCGGCTTCAAGACGCAATGTGTCGCGCGCGCCCAGCCCGATCGGCTTCACACCCTTTTCGGCGAGCGTCGCCCAGAAAAATGGCGCAGCCTTCGCCGGAATCATGACCTCGAATCCGTCTTCGCCGGTATAGCCGGTGCGCGCGATGAACATGGTGCCCATCTCCACCGCGCTGAACGTGACCAGGTTTTCGGTCAGTTCACGGCTGCCCGGCAGCGCTTCCCAGACCTTTGCGCGCGCATTCGGGCCCTGCACCGCGATCATCGCCAGTTCGGGATGATCGGCGATGGACAGTTCGGGCGCATGCAGTGCAGCCTGCTGTTTCATCCACGCGATGTCCTTGTCTGCGGTACCTGCGTTCACCACGATGCGGAACCACTCCTCGTTCATGAAATACACGATCAGGTCGTCGATCACACCGCCGTTTTCGAGCAGCATCGTCGAATAGAGTGCCTTGCCGGGGGCCTTCAATTTGTCGACATTGTTGGCCAGCAGGTAGCGCAAGAATGCACGAACACTGGCGCCTTTCATGTCAACGACGCGCATGTGCGACACGTCGAACATGCCGCAATCGTTGCGTACCTGGTGATGCTCGTCGATCTGGGAGCCGTAGTTCACCGGCATATCCCAGCCGCCGAAATCGACCATCTTTGCGCCCATCGCGCGGTGTGCAGCATTTAATGGTGTTTGTTTGAGCGTCATTGTTTCCCCGATCATTTAAATGGGGGAATTTTCGATAACCGTTAGGGCGGTTGATATGCGAGGAGCCGCTCAGCGGGACACGGGACATATCTGGTCAGATAGGCGAGTGGCGAGCGAGCACGCGACAATGCAGATTAACCGCGCAGTAGGTCAGCGGGAATTCCCCGGTGCTGCGCCCCATCTGTCCTTGATACCTGAGAGATTACAACCTGAGTTGCGTGCCCCTTCGGTGGCCGGCTCTGCCGGCGCTCTCCAGATTTGCCTGCGTCAATGGTTCCTTTAGCCTGAGCGGTTGCGGGTGTTACGCCTTCGGCGGTGTCCTGGCCTCAAATACAGGCAGTCTGACACGCTCTCCCATTGATCTGAACGGCGCTGCGAAATATACCGGAAAGTGGATATGCTGACAAACGGCAAATGGCTGTACTCGCAAACTCATACCGGAGGCGCGATCGATCTCCGGACGTCGGCTGATTATCCCGGTGATCGCGGGATCGTTTGGCTATTTGCCGGCATAAAGGAGCACGAGACGATACCCGGAAGGTTTGATGTCGGCGGTGTTGAGATGCAGTTTGATGCTGAGCTCGTGATTGGGCAGCATCCCGGATGTTTCACTTTCGGTTTTGGGCAAATAGTCCGCCGGGTGGAAGGTGCGGCGCGCCAGCGCCTGGTCCTGCACATTGTTGAGCGTGAGCTCCAGATCGGGAAAGGCCTGCGCGTAGGAGGCGTGGTTGCGCAACAATGCGTTCAGCGTGATCTGGTTCTGGTTGGTCGGGTCAGCCTCGATTGCGGATGACTCAATATTCATCAGGCTGGCATGTCTGGGCAATGGAACGCTGCACTTCAGCAGCCGGCAATAGCCCAGGAGCGCGGGTTTCAGAGGCGGGAACTGTGCCGCGAGATCGACACGGAAAAAATACGCTGCCTGGGCGAGCAAAACCAGCAGCATGAACAGTGTCGCCACGTTCCACGGCCAGGATCGGGGTTTGTCCTGCGGCTCCGAGTCCTCGTCCTGCACCACGGCTACCTGTTCGGCCAGCGTCATGGGTTGCAGTACAGCCAGACTGGAATCGGCCGGCACGGAAGGTGTGCCCAGGACCGGCAGGTCAAGCGGCAAATCGAGCTGGTCCGGAGCGAAGTTGGGCAGGGTATCGAAGGCCTGCAGACAATTGCCGCAGCGCACCATGCCGTGGTGAGCCTCCAGTTGCGCTTTGGTGATCTTGAAGCGGGTGTTGCAATGCGGACAAACGGTGGTTCCCTGCATGTTAGCGCTTGCGTCCGGACAGGCAAGACCAGCCATCCTCGAAAATCGGGATGTCCATGTCGAACCATTGTTGATAGATATTCATCACGTCTTTTGCCTGGTCCTCGAGTATTCCGGACAGCACGATCCGGCCGCCTGGTCGCGTCGCGTTTGCCAGCAGGGGCGCCAGCAGTCGCAGCGGGTTGGTCAGGATATTGGCAATGACCAGATCATAGCTTGATTGCGGCGCTTCGTCGGGCAAATAAAATTCCACGTTCCTGACCTGATTGGCAATCGCGTTGCCACGGCTGGCGACAACCGCCTGAAAGTCTACATCAACGCCGGTCGCCTGTGCAGCCCCGAGTTTCATCGCGGCTATGGCAAGAATGCCTGATCCGCAGCCATAGTCGAGAACCGTTTCGCCGCCCTGCAGATTTTGGTCCAGCCAGCGCAGGCATAAGCGGGTGGTGGGGTGGCTTCCGGTGCCGAATGCCAGCCCTGGATCGAGCACGATATTGATTGCATTCGGGTCGCTTGCGGTATGCCAGGTCGGCACGATCCAAAGGCGCGAAGAAATCTGGATAGGTTCGAACTGAGATTGGGTCAGGCGCACCCAGTCGTTGTCATCAAGGCTTTCGATGTGGTGTTCCGGGATGTTGTCGAGGCCGATGGCTTTACAGGCATCGCGCAGAATCGAATCAACGTCCCGGTCACGTTCGAACAGCGCGCTGACTCGGTTGTGCTGCCATACCCCGGGGGGCGGTTCGCCGGGTTCGCCGAAAATTGCCTGCTCATCCGGGGTATCGGCATCGGCATCAAGCAAATCGGCCGACAGTGCGCCGAGTTCCAGCAATGCTTCGCTCAATGCCTCGGCGTGTTCGGCGTCGCTAGTGACGACCAGGCTCAGCCAAGGCATTATTTGCCTTTTGTTCTCTCAGCCAGGCGCTCTTCAAGATAATGGATGTTGGTGCCGCCACGCATGAAAGCGGCATCCTGCAACAGCTCGCGATGCAAAGCGATGTTGGTCTCGATTCCCTCGACTGCCATTTCCGACAGCGCGGTGCGCATCCTTGCCATGGCCTGTTCGCGCGTATCGCCGTAGGCGATGATCTTGCCTATCATCGAGTCATAATGCGGCGGTACGAAATAGTTCGCATATACATGGGAATCCACGCGGATCCCTGGACCACCTGGCGGATGCCAGGTGGTGATGCGCCCGGGTGAAGGAATGAATTTGTAGGGATGTTCAGCGTTGATGCGGCATTCGATGGCATGGCCGCGGAACTCGATGTCGCGCTGCTTGAAGGTCAGTTTCTCGTTCGCGGCGATGCGTATCTGCTGCTGCACGATGTCGATTCCGGTGATCATTTCCGTGACCGGATGCTCGACCTGCACGCGGGTATTCATCTCGATGAAATAGAACTCGCCGTTTTCATACAGGAATTCGAATGTGCCCGCGCCGCGATAGCCGATTTTTCGGCAAGCCTCGGCGCAGCGCTCGCCGACCTTGTTGCGCAATTTTGGATCGAGCAGCGGAGCCGGCGCCTCTTCCAGTATCTTCTGGTGACGGCGCTGCATCGAACAATCGCGCTCGCCGAGATATACCGCATTGCCATGCTGGTCGGCGAGTACCTGAATTTCGACATGCCTGGGGTTTTCCAGGAATTTCTCCATGTATACCATGGGATTGTTGAAAGCGGCCTGCGCCTCGGTGCGCGTCATGGTCACCGCATTCAGCAGCGCTGCTTCGGTATGCACCACTCGCATGCCGCGCCCGCCGCCGCCGCCGGAAGCCTTGATGATGACCGGATAGCCGATGCTGCGCGCAATCTTGATGATCTCGGCTGGCTTGTCCGGCAATGCTCCCTCCACACCCGGCACGCAGGGAACGCCGGCCTTTTTCATCGCAGACTTCGCGCTGACCTTGTCACCCATCAAACGAATGGTCTCGGCGCGCGGGCCGATGAATACGAAACCGCATTTCTCGACGCGCTCGGAAAAATCGGCATTTTCTGAAAGGAAGCCGTAACCGGGGTGGATGGCCTGAGCATCCGTGACTTCCGCCGCGCTGATGATGGCCGGGATATTCAGATAACTCTGGGTGGATGAGGCAGGGCCGATGCAGACCGATTCATCGGCAAGCTTTACGTACTTGGCATCTGCGTCCGCCTCGGAATGAACCACCACGGTTTTTATGCCCATCTCGCGGCAGGCGCGCTGAATGCGCAATGCTATCTCGCCGCGGTTGGCGATCAGGATTTTTTCAAACATGTGATTTCTCCGCATTTGAATGAAGTTTGCGGCATTCGGCCAGCGGTCGATTTGTATGCGGCATTGCGCTGTGCATCGGCAGTACGCCGACGTAACGGGCAATCGGGATTTGATGCATGTTGGCGACTCCTGACCTGGTCACTGCACGGTATCGTGCCATATCGATCAACCGATGACGAACAGCGGCTGGCCAAACTCAACTGGCTGGCCATTCTCCACAAGAATGGCCTTGATAACGCCGCTCTGATCCGCTTCTATTTCGTTAAGCAACTTCATTGCTTCGATGATGCACAGGGTTTCGCCGCTGTTTACCGATTGGCCGACGTCCACGAATGGCTTGGAACCAGGCGAAGCGGAGCGGTAGAACGTGCCGACCATAGGTGATTTGACCACGTGACCTTCCGCTGCTGCCGGTTTGGCGGGTTCTGCTGCCGGCGCGGCAGGCTGTGGGGCGGGAGCGGCCGCAGCGATAACAGGTTGCGGTGCAGGTGCATAGGTTTGCTGAGCGGATGCGGCAGTCCGGGTGATTCGGACACGCTCTTCGCCCTCGCTTATTTCCAGTTCGGCAATGCCGGAGCTCTCGACCAGTTCAATCAAAGTTTTCAGCTTGCGTAAATCCATGTTGACCTCCGTAATTACCTGTTATTTGGCGTTAAGCGCGAATTGCAACGCGAATTCATAGCCTGCGGCGCCCAGTCCGCTGATCACCCCGACCGCAAGGTCGGAAAAGAATGATTCCTTGCGGAACGTCTCGCGTGCGTAAACGTTGGATAGATGAACTTCGATAAATGGGATGCCGACAGCGGCCAGCGCATCGCGCAGTGCGACGCTGGTATGGGTGAACGCGGCAGGGTTGATGATGATGAACTGCGTCCCGTCCTGTTGCGCCTGCTGCACCCGTTCCACCAGTTCGACTTCTGAATTGCTCTGGAAGCAAAACAGGTTTGCGCCGTCTTTAACTGCCAATTTCGTCAAACTCTCGTTAATTTCATTTAACGTGACGTGACCGTAAACCGATGGCTCGCGACTGCCGAGCAGGTTGAGGTTGGGTCCATGCAGAACAAGGATTTTTTTCATGCGAGCAGTTTGCCGTAAATTAGGGCAATTTGTCCAGCATTTTGGCGAAGATACCTAAAATATATCAGAGCCCGATACCTTGAAGCGTTTTCAGAAACTGGGCGGTATCCTGATAGCCTGTCACGCGAAAATCCGCCACCTCTTTGCCATTTGTATCGAAAAACAGGATACCAGGCGGGCCGAACAGGCCATAGCGTTTGAGCAGGGCTTTGTCCGCCTCGCTGTTTGCGGTGACATCGGCTTGCAGCAGCACTACAGGTTTGAGCTTGGCTTTGACGGCTGGATCGGAAAAGGCAAAGCGCTCCAGTTCCTTGCATGAGATACACCAGTCGGCGTAGAAATCCAGCATCACGTACTGTTTGCCATGTACCTGTGCGATGCGTTGATCCAGGTCTGCGATGTCCCTGACACGGGAAAATTGCAGCGAAGCCGGAGCCAGTGTTGCGGCATGGCCAACGTTGCCGAGCGGGCGCAGGATGTCTTTCGCGCCGGATAGCGCTCCGACCATATAGGCGGCGCCCAAAAGCAGCGCAAACAGGCCGGCTCCCTTGAGCAGTTTGTGCCAGCCGCCGGCATTGTGCGGCAGCGCATCCAGTGCACGCAGGTAGATCGCCGAAAAGATCAGCAACGCAGCCCAAAGCAGCATCTCCACGCTGACGGGCAGCAGCGGCTGAACGATCCAGATCGCCAAAGCCAGCAGCATCACGCCGAAGAACTGCTTGACCGCTTCCATCCACGCACCGGCCTTGGGCAGAAACACGCCGGCCGAAGACCCGATCAGCAACAGCGGGATACCCATGCCAAGCGCCATCACAAACAGCGCAACGCCGCCCAGCACGGCATCATGTGTCTTGCCGATATAGAGCAGCGCGCCGGCCAGCGGAGCAGCCACGCACGGCCCTATGATTATTGCCGACAGCGCGCCCATTGCGAACACCCCGCTTAGGTGTCCGCCGTGCAGGCGGTTGCTGGTGCTGCTCAGTCTGCTTTGCAAGGCTGTGGGAAGCTGAAGCTCGTATAAACCGAACATGGACAGCGACAGCAGCACGAATAATGCGGCAAAGCTGCCGAGCACCCATGGTGTTTGCAGCGCGTTGGAAATCAGGTTGCCTGAATATCCCGCGGCGACACCGGCGGCGGCATAGGTGATTGCCATCCCCATTACATAGGCCAGCGACAGCAGGAAGGCGTGCATATGGGTGATTTTGTGGCCGCGCCCTACAATGATGCCGGAAAGGATCGGGATCATCGGGAACACGCACGGCGTGAACGACAGCAGCAACCCGGCACCAAAGAAAAAGGAAATGATCAGCCAGAAATTGCCGTCCCTGAACAAGTTCGCGATTTTCGATTCCTCAGAGGCAGGCTGGGATGGAGGTTGTGCGGATTCGGACAACAACGGGGGCGACGTCTGGCCTGCGACCACTGCCGGCAGGGAGACGCGCAATGTCTTGGTAATGGGCGGGTAGCAAAGACCCTGTTCGCTGCAGCCCTGGTAGACCGCGTTCAGCATAAAACTGGTTGCCGCATTGGTGGTACGGCTCAACGCGATCATGCCCTGAAAGGGACGATGGAACACCTCGGTATCGCCAAAATTGGGATCATGCTTGATCTCGCCCTTGGGCAATGTCACGGAGTCGATTTTGACATTGCTGTCCTTGGTGGTGAACGCGACTTTGTTGCGATACAGGTAATAGGTCGGGGTTACGCTGAAGCTGGCCTGCAATGTGTTTGCATCACGCGCCTTCACTTCAAGGCGGAAGGCATCATCGGGCTTCAGAAAGTCGGGCTGCTTGCTGATAGTCAGGTTGGAAATCCGGTCCATGAGGCTTTCAGCGTTTGAAGCGGGAGCAACAAGGCAAAGCAGCAGCAATAGGGCGAGACGCATGGTTATTCCTTGAGTTTGATTGATTCCTGGGCTATCCAGTCCAGATAGGCCGGTAAACCGGCTTTCACCGAGACAGCAATGATTTCGGGAAGTTCGTAAGGGTGCGCTTCGCGTATCAATTTTTCAAGTCGCGGGTAAGCATTTTGCGTGGTCTTGATCAGCAGCGGCACTTCGGAAGCGGTCTCGATATCGTCCTTCCAGCGGTATGTCGAGGTGCAGGGTGCAAGCTGGTTTACGCATGCGGCCGCGCGTTCTTCAATCAGCTTGCTCGCAAGCTTTTGCGCAGCAGCAGCGTCGGG
>JAJDNO010000013.1 GCA_022340615.1 Gallionella sp.
GGGTCATCGGTAATCGGGCGCACCAGCGCGACGCGGCAGGCTGCCATCGGCTCAACGCCCTTGGCGATCAGGCTGCCTGCGTAAATCAGCATGCGCGTGGATAGGCCTTCGTCGAGGCCGTGACCCTTGAGGTTGCGCGAACGCTCGGCGATCGACACCAGCTTGCCAGCAATATCCGCATTGACGCCGGATTCGTGCGCCACGATTTCGGTTTCGATCGCGTGATCGGGATAGGTGAAGTCCAGCCCGCCGAAACGCTGCTTGGTCGACTGCTTGAGATCCTTCATCAGCGACTGGTAGCCGGGGTTGTAGGAAATCACAATCTGGAAATCAGGGTGGGCATGAACCAGCTCGCCCTTCTTTTCCAGCGGCAACACGCGGCGGTTATCGGTCAGCGGATGAATGACCACGGTGGTGTCCTGGCGCGCTTCAACCACTTCGTCCAGGTAGCAGATAGCGCCATGGCGGGCAGCGATGGCGAGCGGGCCATCCTGCCATTCGGTCCCGGATGCGGACAACAGAAAACGGCCGACCAGATCGGAAGCCGTCATGTCCTCGTTACACGCAACCGTAATCAATGGCTTGCCCAACTTCCAGGCCATGTACTCGACAAAGCGCGTCTTGCCGCAGCCGGTTGGCCCCTTGAGCATCATCGGCATGCGCACGGAGTAGGCGGCTTCGTACAGTTCGACTTCGTCAGCGACAGCGCGATAGTAAGGTTCTTCAGAAATACGGTATTGATCAACGATATTGCTCATGTGGTCTCCTTGTAAGGGAAAGCTTATTTGTCCACAAATAATGCAGTTAACCGTTTGGTTCTGCGATATTTGTCGGCAAACAAACAAGCCCCCGCGCCTCGCGGCAACGGGGGCTATTTGGATATTGCCCGTGCCGCGAAATTATACAGTCTTGCCGCGGTAAATCACCATGGATGCGCCCTGGGATTGGTTGAAGTTGTTGTAACCAATCAGACGAACGTGGTTGTCCGGGTTGGCTTTGTGGCAGGCTTCAGCTTCTGCCAGCACCTTGGCCACATCGGTTTCGCCAAACATGGGCAGCTTCCACATGTACCAGTAGGAATCCTGCAGGTGCGCGGGCTCGGTGTGTTCGATGGCCGGGTTCCAGCCCTTCTTCACCAGAAATTCAACCTGCTTCTGGATCTGCTCCTTGGTCATTGGGGGCAGATAGGAGAAGGTCTCGAATTTGCGGCTGGCAGGGTCAGACACGCGGCTTTTGTAATCCATTACTTCAGACATTTCATTTTCCTTTCAGTTTGTTATCCACGCAGGGCGAGACATGGTCTGCGCGCTGCGTGGATGTCCGTTTTTACTTGTGGGCGACGTCCAGCTTGTCGACAGTATCGAACTCGAACTTGATCTCTTTCCAGGTTTCCATGGCGATCTTCAATTCCGGGCTGTGTGCGGCGGCAGAGGTCAGAATGTCCTTGCCTTCCTTCTCGAGCTGGCGGCCTTCATTACGTGCTTGCACGCAGGCTTCCAGCGCGACGCGGTTGGCGGCGGCGCCAGCGGCGTTGCCCCATGGATGGCCGAGTGTACCGCCACCGAACTGAAGGCAGGCATCGTCGCCGAAGATGGAGACCAGTGCGGGCATGTGCCACACGTGGATGCCGCCGGATGCGACCGGGAACACACCGGGCATGGAGCCCCAGTCCTGATCGAAGAACAGGCCGCGGCTGCGGTCTTCCTTGATGAACTTGTCACGCATGGTGTCGATCCAGCCCAAAGTCGCTTCGCGGTCGCCTTCCAGCTTGCCGACGACGGTACCGGAGTGCAGGTGGTCACCACCCGACAGACGCAGCACCTTGGTCAAAACGCGGAAGTGAATACCGTGGTGCGGATTGCGGTCGAGCACGGCGTGCATCGCGCGGTGGATATGCAGCAACATGCCATTGTCACGACACCAGTTGGCCAGACCTGTGTTGGCCGTCAGTCCGCCGGTCAGGTAGTCGTGCATGATGATGGGTGCGCCCAGTTCCTTGGCGAACTCGGCACGCTTGTACATTTCTTCAGGGGTCGGTGCCGTAACGTTCAGGTAGTGGCCCTTGCGTTCGCCGGTCTCGCGCTCGGCCTTCTGGCAGGCTTCCACCACGAATTCGAAACGGTTGCGCCAACGCATGAAAGGCTGGCTGTTGACGTTCTCGTCGTCCTTGGTCAGGTCCAGACCACCGCGCAGGCATTCGTAAACAGCGCGACCGTAGTTCTTGGCAGACAGACCCAGCTTCGGCTTGATGGTGCAACCCAGCAGGGCGCGGCCATACTTGTTGAAAATATCGCGCTCGACCTGAATACCCTGGGGCGGGCCGCCGCAGGTTTTCACGTAGGCGATGGGGAAGCGCACGTCTTCCAGGCGCAGGGCGCGCAGGGCCTTGAAACCGAACACGTTGCCGACCAGCGAGGTCAGCACGTTAACTACGGAGCCTTCTTCGAACAGGTCGATCGGATAAGCCACAAAAGCGTAGAAGCAGGTGTCATCGCCGGGCACGTCTTCGATGCGATAGGCGCGGCCCTTGTAGTAATCCAGGTCGGTAAGCAGATCGGTCCACACGGTGGTCCAGGTGCCGGTCGACGATTCGGCGGCCACGGCAGCGGCTACTTCTTCACGAGGCACGCCCGGCTGGGGGGTGATCTTGAAACAGGCCAGAAGGTCGGTGTCCAGCGGCGTGTAATCCGGCGTCCAGTAGGTCTGCCGGTATTCTTTCACACCTGCGTTATATGTCTTGACTGCCATTGCAATCTCCTAATTTAATGTTATTCGTTTATCTTTCTTGGTGAAAGTCCCGTTGCGTGAGTGAACGCACGCGCAATATAGGCGGGATTAACTATAAATAATAATTGTATTTATTGATAGTAACGATAGACTATAGTCAATGATTAATTCGGGTGAAATGAAGTGATCAAAAATGCAACCTTACGGCAGCTCAAGGTATTTGAAGCAGTAGCGCGTAACCTGAGTTTTACGCGTGCTTCCGAGGAACTGCATACGACTCAGCCGACCGTTTCCATCCAGCTCAAGCAACTTTCCGCTCTGGTCGGGTTGCCATTGGTGGAACAGGTTGGGAAAAAGATCCACCTGACGGAAGCGGGGCGGCTGGTGCACGAGGCCTGCCGAGATATACTGAGCCGGCTTGAAAGATTATCCGACGAAATAAACGAGTCGCAGGGACTTGAGCGAGGACGCCTGAGACTGTCCATAATTTCCACGGCAAAATATTTTGTACCGCGTTTGCTGGGAAATTTCTATAGACAATATCCCGGGATCGAGGTCAGCCTGGAAGTACTCAACCGCGACCAGATACTGGATCGCCTGTCGCAGAACCTCGACGATCTTTACATTATGGGACAACCTCCGGAACATCTGGAAGTGGTCTCTATTCCTTTCATGAAGAATCCTCTGGTCGTCATCGCAGCAGCCGACCATTTGCTGGCCAGAAAAAAAAATATAGACCCGGCACGGTTGTCGGGCGAGCCTTTCATCGTGCGCGAAAAGGGATCAGGGACACGGCTGACTGTAGAGGATTTCTTCAGGAAACATGACGTAAATCTCAATGTGCGAATGACGCTCGGCAGTAACGAGGCAATCAAACAAGCGGTCGCAGGTGGGCTGGGAATCGCGGTGGTGTCAGAACACACCCTGTCGCTCGATCAGGAGTCAGGCGCTTTTGCTGTACTCGACGTCAAAGGGTTTCCATTATTGCGCCAGTGGTATGCCATCTACCCCGCGGGGAAACATCTTTCTGCCGTTACCCGCGCATTCCTTGGTTACATCGGGAAGCAGAATGACAAGAAAAGCGGACAACCTGTGCATGGTTCCTGACATGGCATTTGTAATAGTGCTGGGTTTGGATACATTGTGTAAACCGCCCTGATTTTTCCAGCGCTTGTTCCAACAGCTTTCCTTTGGAAGCTCGATCAATGCTTAATAGAATTTCAACGAGTCAGCGCCATGAATAGCTCGGGCAGCTTCTCGGGTAAACGCTGGATGTTGTCCACAACGGTGTAGTGGCGGCCAAAGATGTCGCTCACGTATTCGTCCGCCTTGCGATCGAGGCTGATGCAATAGGTGAAGATGCCGTCGCGGTCAAGTTCCTTTACGGCCTTGCGGGCATCCTCGATGAGCAGCCGATCGTCTTGTGCATCCACGTCAGCGGGCTGGCCGTCGGTGAGGATGAGCATGAGTTTCTTGTCGGCGGGGCGCGATTTCAGGTAATGAGCAGCGTGCCGCATGGCCGCGCCCATGCGAGTGGACCAGCTAGCTTCCATGCCTGCAAGCCGAGCCTTCACATCGTCGTTCCAGTGCTCGCTATAGCCCTTGATGTGAAGATATCGCACGTCGTGACGTGTGTTTGAATGGAATCCGGCAATGGCAAACGGGTCTCCCAGTTTCTCGATGGCCCAGGCCAGAAGCGATACGGCTTCCCGGGAGAGTTCAAGGATGGTTTGCTCGGAGCCGGCGGCTTTTTCGTTCAGCGATTCAGACAGGTCCAGCAACAGCATCACTGCGATGTCCCGACCGCTGGCACGGTGGCTCATATTGATCCGTGGGTCGGGCGTGGCACCGCCCTTGAAATCAATCAAGGAACGAATTGCAACGTCGAGATCGAGTTCGCTGCCTTCTTCCTGATACCGGACACGCACCTTGTCCTGCGGCTTTAACAGATCAAGCAAGCGCTTCAGCCGCTTTGCAAGTGCATCATGTTTTTGCAACAGCCTGTCAATGTCGGCAGCGTTGCCGCTGTGGTGCAGACGTTCATACAAGCTCACCCAGTCCGGGCGGTAGGTTTGGCTGTGGTAATCCCACTCGGGGTAGTGCCTCGGTGGCAGACCCTTGAGTTCCTCTCCCGGTTCGAGTTTGCGTTCTTCGTCGAAGGTTTGTTCTTCGTCGCCTTCCTCGATGAATTTCCACAACTGCCGGTTATCGTCGCGGTAATCGACCACGGTGTTGTCGAAATGCACCTTGGCGAACTGATCGCTCTGGCGGCGAGTCTTTGCAACATATGAAAGCGCCAGCGACGCAATTTCGCTAGTGGAAGATCTGCCTTTTTCCATGATGGCGTGAAAGCGCGCAACGTAATCATTGAGATCGGCGTCGATATAACCGTGCTCGGGATCGAGCAGAGCGCGTGACAGCATGGCAAGGCGATGGCGCAGGCAGGATGTGGTTTCGGGATCGCAGGCATTCTCAACCGGCTTGGGATGCAGTGCCAGGAAAATGCAGCGCAGGCCAGGATACTCGCGTATCAGCAAAGTCTCGATTCGGCAATCCTCGAAGAATTCCACGGCCATGCGCTGGAACGGGCTCCAGTTGTCGGCAACTTGCGCTACGCTCCAGCGTCGGTGGCCGACCATGTGTGCAAGCGTGGCGCGGTATCGGTCAAGGCCGCTGATTTCCCCCATGTCGTCATACACATCCGGCAACCGCATTCCGAGTTTGTCGTAATACGGTACCGGCTTGCGAATCTCGTCGAATGCGGTGGAGTATGGCACGAGGTGTTCAACGTCCCGCCATAACCCGCGCAGGTAGAGATCAAGCTTGCGCTCGACATCAACAAAAAGTGTTCCATGGCGCTCACGTTGCAGCACAGCGCGGGCATCAGCCGATTGCAGGCTGAAATAATCCTTCTGCCGTTCAGGATGTTTGGTGTAGTTGCGGATGCCGTATTCCACCCAGTTCCCGAGGCTGGAGATCGAGAGCTGTGCAAGCAGATTGGGCGCCTGCGCAAAAAATTCCGGTAGACCGGGGCTGGGGAAGGTGGTGTGGTGTCCATGGATGGAGCCGGTTGTGCGCTCCATAAAATCTAGCGTGATGTCGAGATAGTGCTGCATCTGTTTCTGCGACTGCATGCGTTTTGCCACAGATGCAAGGGTTTGCAAATAGGGGGCGATGGCCGTTCCATTAGGCGACTTCTGCATGCGTTGGACCAATGTCATGACGGCAGGCAATGAAGTCTCGCCAATCACTTTCGCGACCGATGGCCATTCCTCCATGAATGCCAGCATCGGTTCCACGCCACGACCCAGTTTACCAATGACGCGCGCAGCTTCGAGGTAAGCATCGATGCCTTCGCGCGTGAGCACAGCCAGTGCTTCGGCCATGCAGTCCTCGAACACCTCTTCCATCTGCGGGAAACGGGTGTCGAGCTGCTTCCAGTAAGCAGCCATCAGCGGATGTTGGTATTCGACTTCCTTGCTCACGCCAAGAATTCAGGCAAATGTTGCATCGATGGCGTGATCCAGCGTTTCACGGATGTCGGCGTCGTCAGTGATAGGACGTACCAGGGACATGCGGCACGCATCCACAGCTGCCACGCCATCCTTGATTAACGTCGCGGCATAGACCAACAAACGCGTTGAGATACCTTCATCCAGACCGTGGCCCTTAAGATTGCGCGCAGTTTGGCCAATCTTTACCAGCTTGGCGGCGGTAGTTTCGTCAAGTCCGGTTTCCTGCGCAAGAATAGCTGTTTCCAGTACTTCATCCGGATAGTCAAAATCGAAGGCGGTAAAGCGCTGCTTGGTCGATTGCTTCAAGTCCTTCATTAGCGACTGGTAGCCCGGGTTATAAGAAATCACCAACTGGAAATCGGGGTGCGCGTTGATCAGTTCGCCCTTCTTGTCGAGTGGTAGCGTGCGGCGGTGATCCGTAAGCGGGTGAATTACTACGGTGGTGTCCTGGCGAGCTTCTACGATTTCATCCAGATAGCAAATAGCACCGATGCGAGCGGCAGTAGTGAGCGGGCCATCAAGCCAGCGGGTGCCGTTGGGCTCAAGCAGGTAGCGTCCGACAAGATCGGAGGCGGTCATGTCCTCGTTACAAGCCACGGTGATTAAGGGCTTTTTCAACTTCCACGCCATGAATTCGACAAAGCGTGACTTGCCGCAGCCGGTTGGGCCTTTCACCATCACCGGCAGGCGGTTGCGGTAGGCGGCCTCGTAAAGGGCAACTTCGTTCCTTTGCTGCTGGTAGTAGGGTCCTTGCTGAACCTTGTACTGCTCTTTGTCGACACTCATTGCTTTCTCCTCATCTTCCATTCAGAAGAAATGGTTTCTCTGTGCCGGTAGAAAAACGCCTCCGCGAACGGAGGCATTTTTACTCAGGCAATCAGGGTGCTTGATTACTTATGCACGCCCAGCTTCTCGCGCCAGCCTGGATACAGCTTGTCAGCATCGCCTGGGAAGGACTCGAAGGCGCGGGCAAACTCCTTGTGTTCTTTCGCGAACTCGATCGGGTCAGTACCGGACTTCCAGCACTCGTAGGACTGGCGCAGGGAAATTGCACCGGCCGCCGGGCTGTCGATGTGGCCGTAGGAGCCGCCGCCGGAGGTGTTGATGACGTTGCCGTGGCCCAGGTTCTCGAAGAAACCGGGCAGGCGCAGCGCGTTCATGCCGCCGGAAATGATCGGGGTCGTGGGCTTCATGCCGTACCACTTCTGGAAGTAGACCGGGCCCTGGCACTCGTCACGCTCTATCATGTAGGCGATGTTCCTGTCATCAGCCTCGCCCTCCATCTTGCCGTAGCCCATGGTGCCGACGTGGATACCGGAGGCACCCTGCAGGCGCGAGATCTTGGCCAGCGCGAATGCGGTGTAGCCGCGCTTGGCGCTGGGGGAGGTGATCATGCCATGGCCGGCACGGTGGTAATGCAGGTACTGGCTGGGGTACTGACGACGGGCGGTGGTGATCATGCCGGGGCCGCCGACGAAACCGTCGACCAGGAAGGCCAGCTTGTCGGCATCGGGACCGAAGGTTTCCAGGCCGAAGTCGGCACGGGCCATCATTTCGTAATGGTCGTCGGCGGTGATGTTTAGGGAAAACAGCTTGGCCTGGCCGGTTTCGTCCTGGGCGCGCTTCATGGAGTCATACACCAGCGGCAGCACTTTCTTCAGCGGGCAGAACACCTGATTGCCTTGCGGCTCGTCGTTCTTGATGAAGTCGCCGCCGAGCCAGAACTGGTAGGCGGCAGCCGCGAACGGTTCGGGGCGCAGGCCCAGCTTGGGTTTGATGATGGTGCCGGCGATGTAGCCACCGTTCTCGATCGGGCGACCGAGGATGCGCCACATGTCGGAGATGTCACGCGCAGGGCCGTCGAACATCTGAATGGCGCGCTCGGGCATGTAGAAGTCGTGAATCTTGGCGTGCTCGATGTCGCCCATGCCCTGGTTGTTGCCGATGACCAGCGTCAGGAAGGAGACGATCATGAAGCGACCGTCGGTGACGTTGCGGTCGAACAGCTCGATCGGATAGGCGATCCGCATGTCTTCGGTGGCTTCGTCGATGTAATACACCAGCGCGTCGACGCCCTTGGTGAAGTCGTCGGTCGTTGAGACTTCGACGTTGGTTCCGGTGGACGACTCGGCCGCGAAGTGGGCGGCGCAGGACAGATAGCTGCCAAATCCGGCCTTCGGCTTCATTTTGTAGGCGACGAGGATATGCTTGCCTCCCTTGACAAGGTCTTCTTCCTTGAGGCTGAGGTCGGCGTAACGTGCTGATTGATCCATTGCGTGACTCCTATTTATTAATTAACAAATCGATAAAATCAGGAGCGGACTATACGGATAAGGTTATATAAATAAAATTCAATTATTATGATAGTAACTATATAATTAAGCTTATACATGAGACGCCTGACCCTGCGCCAATTCCGCGTGTTCGAAGCTGTGGCCCGCAACCTGTCTTTCTCCAAGGCGGCGGCGGAATTGCACCTGTCCCAACCAGCCGTGTCCATGCAGGTGAAGGGCATCGAGAACATTCTCGGTCTGCCGCTCACTGAACAGATGGGCAAAAAGATATATCTCACTGATGCCGGACGCGAAGTACTGCATGCCTCCCAGTCCATTACAGCGCTGCTCGACGATCTGCAGGCTAACCTTGCTCAACTGCGCGGCATGGACAGCGGCCGTCTCAACATTGCCGTGACTACCACCGTGAGTGCCATCGCCACGGGCATACTTGCAAGTTTCCGCGGACGGTATCCCAAGGTGGCGATTCATCTGGACGTTTCCAACCGCGATTCGGTGCTGGGACAGCTCGCGCAAAACCGCATCGATATAGCCATCATGGGCCAGGTCCCGAGCGGGCTTGATCTCGAGGCCACGCGCTTCATGGACAACCCATTGGTCGTCATCGCGCCGCCCGATCATCCGTTAGCGCGGAAGAAAAAAGTGTCGCTCACCGATCTGGCTTCCGAACCCTTCCTGGTGCGCGAGGCCGGCTCCGGCACGCGCGGCGCCATGGAACGCTTTTTCGCTGACAAGGGACTTGAACTTACCACCAGCATGGAAATGAACAGCAACGAGGCGATCAAACAGTCCGTGCAAGCCGGCCTGGGGCTCGGCATTCTGTCACTGCAAACACTTGATCAGGAACTGGAACTCAAGCGCTTGGTGGTATTGAAAGTGGAGAGCTTTCCCATCATGCGCGACTGGTACATCGTACACCGCAAAAACAAGCGGCTTTCCACTGCAACACAGGCGTTCAGGAACTTTTTGCTGGTTGAGGCAAAAAAATATTTGCGGCGCGCCTGAACACCTCGCACTGCAAGTAAAAGAACCGACCGACAGCGCTGGGCCGCTACAGGATTTGCGCGGCTTCCTCGAAGGTCAGTCGCGGATTGCGCGGGAACAATTTGGCGGGATCGCCATAGCCCAGGTTGACCACGAAATTGGATTTGATCTTGCCACCCGGGAAGAACTCCTGGTCCACTTTCGCGTTGTCAAATCCGGACATCGGCCCGGCATCAAGTCCCAGCGCGCGCGCGGCAAGGATCAGGTAGCCGCCCTGCAGCGTGCCGTTACGGAATGCGGTGGTGTCGATCAGCGGCTGGTTCCCTGCAAACCAGGAACGCGCATCTTCATGCGGGAACAGCTTTCCCAGTTTGTCGTGAAATTCGGTATCGTATGCGATGATCACGGTAACCGGCGCGGCGCGGGTTTTTTCCACATTGCCCGGCGACATCGCCGCCAGCAAACGTTCCTTTGCTTCGGCACTGCGCACGAACACGAAGCGCGCCGGGCTGGAATTGGCGCTGGTCGGCGCCCATTTCATCAGGTCGTAGATCTGGCGGATCAGCGTATCGCTGACCGGCTTGTCCAGCCAGCCATTGTGGGTGCGCGCTTCGCGAAAAAGGATGTCCAGGCTGGAATCATCGAGTTGCATGGTTTTCTCCTTTGTTTGAATTAAACTAGTTTACATCACTCTATGGCAGTTCCAGAAAATGAAGCCGGCAGGATTGCCGGCCCGCAAATCAGGAAAAATGAAATGGCAAAATTGAATCCTTTAGTTGTTGCGGCTATCTACAAGTTCGTGAAACTGCCCGATTACGCGGCCATGCGTGTGCCGCTGCAGGCGCAATGCGATGCGCTGGGCATCACCGGCACGCTGCTGCTCGCGGAGGAAGGCATCAACGGCACGATCGCCGGCACGCGTTCCGGCATCGACGATATATTGTCATACCTGCGCAGCGACCCGCGCCTGGCCGACCTGCAGCACAAGGAATCTACCGCCGAACTGCCGCCGTTCTACCGGATGAAGGTCAAGCTGAAAAAGGAAATCGTGACGATGGGCGTACCGGGCATCGACCCGACCGAAAGGGTCGGCCAGTACGTCAAGCCGGAAGACTGGAACGCGCTGATCAGCGATCCCGATGTGCTGCTGGTCGACACGCGCAACGATTACGAGGTCGAGATCGGCACGTTCAGGGGCGCGGTCGATCCGCGAATCACCACCTTCCGCGAATTCCCCGAATACGTCAAAAACAATCTCGACCCGCAAAAGAAACCGCGCGTCGCGATGTTCTGCACCGGCGGGATACGCTGCGAAAAAGCATCGGCCTACATGCTGCAGCACGGCTTTCCCGAGGTCTACCACCTGCAGGGCGGGATACTGAAATATCTGGAGAACGTGCCGGAGGAACAAAGCCTTTGGGAAGGCGAATGTTTCGTGTTCGACCAGCGCGTCGCAGTCGGTCAGGGACTGGTGCCGGGACATTATGAACTGTGCTACGGCTGCTCGCGCCCGATCACCGCGGAACAGAAAGCCTCACCTAAATATCAGGCGGGCGTCTCATGCCCGAACTGTTTTGATAGCCTCACCCCGGAAAAACGCGCCGCCGCGCTGGAACGTCAAAAGCAGGTCGAACTGGCCAGGCAACGCGGCGAGAAACACATCGGGAAAAAGCGCAGGAAATCGGTGAAGGTTGCTTAGGCAGAAAGATCAGGCTTGAAAGCAGCGTTACGCGGTCTGATTCTGGTGCAGAAAAAAGTCGCCAACCCACCTTCCCGCTTTATAGTCTATCGTCAGCCGTTTCGGCACGAATGCCTCCGGTTTGACGATCGGAAAATCTTCCACCGGCGGCTCGACCTCGAAATCCTTCACGTTGCAGGCCTTGGTCATCACCGGGCGGAAACCGACT
>JAJDNO010000031.1 GCA_022340615.1 Gallionella sp.
TGATTTAGTTAAGCCTAATTCTCGGCCGTAACCGTCATTTCAACTATCACAATTTTCTGACCGCTTTCGTAACGATTACGGAAGTTCTAATCGCTTCGGGCGCTCTAAGGTAGAAATTGGCGTACGTCCGCTTTCGGCCAAAAGCAGACATTGAAATTTTGATTATCAGTTATATTGATTGTAGTTAATTAGGTGGTACGTACCAGATTCCTCTATGCCATAAAATTGGGCGTAGTTCGTCCACCTCGACAATTCTGTCAGGCACTGTTGTGTTTATAGTTAGCGAGCCTTCAAGCCGATCGACCCACCAATTGCGGATGATGTTTTGTACTTCGAGTTGCGCATAGTGGGTTTCACCCTGTCTACATACGAAAGTTCTCTCAAATTCTCCATGGAGAATTCTTTCGTGAACACTCAACTCATGATGTCCTGGTGCGATTTCTTTTCGGATGAATAATTTGTGAAAAGTGTCATATTTTGTATGTGATGGCGAGAAGCATAAGCCACCTCGACCTAGGCCTCGACCAAAGCCTCGACCTAGGTCTCGACCTAGGTATTTAAAATCAGCGAACAAGCTACTATCCAAGGATACTTTTCCATTTAGGCAGTCATTAGGCAAAAAAATAAGAGCGCATCTCCCGGAGGTGATTGGCTCAGTCGTAAACTCTTTGCGCGAAATTGGAGGCCCAATGAGAGTATCGGGTGGTATGAATGGGTGTGGGCTTAAATTTGTGAAACTAAATCCTCCAGCGTTTACCCAGACTTCACTAAGCTTGGGTTTGGATATATTATTTTCCCATAAACCTGATGCAATATTTTTGACGATGTCATGGTGATCATATACAACTAACACAGTCACTATCACTTTTGTTCCAGGGACTGGTGCAGGGAGGATAGCGAAAAGAATGATATCTAGATCTCTACCAGTTAATTGATACACCTCTACTCCGAGGCGTCGTGAATCAATCAGCGGCTGTCCGAGGAGAGCGCGTACCTTCTGCCGCGTATCACCAGGTGAAAGCTTGTGCTCTATTTTTGCAGGCATATCCCGTACCTGGGTTCTATGCGATCCAATAACATCAGCACATCCGTTCAGTACAAAAACAGATACAACGCAGACTAGCGTTCCAATTATTGATCGTATAAACCGAGCATTCATAATATTATTATAGTGTTAATATCTTTATGGTCATTGAGGTTTCGTAATATTATCAGTATCTGCTTTGGGTCGTAAGCAGACGGTCGGGTTAGTGAAATAGCTGTTTCCCAGTGCCCAGATTTATCGCTTCGGGCGCGCCCGAAGCGATTAGAACTTCCGTAATCGTTACGAAAGCGGTCAGAGAATTGTGATAGTTGAAATGACCGCTACTGCCGAGAAACGGACTCGCCTTCTCACAGTCAAACTACATTTCCCCAAGGAAGCTTTATACCTTCACTCCTGAAGACGGTACCTACGCGCAAGACCTGCTGAACTTCATCGATGCCAGCCCTTGGCATGCCGTGCAGTCCATCACGCAACGCTTGCAGGCGAGGGTTTTGACGCTATGATTGTCAATTATGGCTAGTCCTTCAGATAAACCATCTCCCGCCCAGGCGGAAACCGGCAACAGCGGACGGCATATTTCCCATGTGGTGGGCTTCGACGATGCGCCGTTCGAACACGGCTATCGGGGCGACGTGCTGGTGGTGGGCGCGGTCTTTGCCGGCAATCGTCTGGACGGTGTGATCTCGACCAAGGTCAGGCGCGACGGGGCCAATGCCGCACAACGCCTGATCGACTGCATCACCGACAGCAAATATTTCGACCAGCTGCAGGCCGTCCTGCTGCAGGGCATCGCGTTTGCCGGATTCAATGTGGTCGATCTGCAGTGGCTGCATCAGGCCACGAGACTGCCGGTGCTGGTGGTGGTGCGTTCCCTGCCCGACTTTGTGGCGATCCGCCAAGCCTTGCTGCAGAAAGTGCCGGGCGGTGCGCGCAAATGGCGCCTGATCGAGGCGGCCGGTCCCATGGAGCCGATGGACGCGCTCTTCGTGCAGCGCTGCGGCATTGCACCGGAGGATGCGGCAACGCTGCTCGCCTCACTGCAACTCAATAGCCAACTGCCTGAACCGCTGCGCGTGGCGCACATGATCGCCGGCGGCGTGACCACTGGCGAGAGCCGGCACCGCGCCTGATGAGAAGTGATCGGGAGCACGCGTGAGGTAAACCCCATTTGATCATTGGGCGTCCTGCCCAAAATTTGAAGGGAGATAATCATGCTGGTTGTATTTGTCCACGGCTGGAGCGTTACCAATACCGATACCTACGGCGGCTTGCCAATCGCGCTGGCAAAGAATGCGCCTGCGGGTGTCGACATCAAGGTCGAGCATCTCTATCTCGGCAAGTACGTCAGTTTTTCGGACGAGGTGAACGTCGATGACATCGCGCGCGGCATGCAGAATGCAGTCAACGCCGAGATCCTGCCGAAGCTGGCTAAAGGCGAGCGATTCGCGTGCATTACACATTCCACGGGCGGGCCCGTTGTCCGAAAATGGATCGACAATTACTTCAAGGGTCAACTGGGCAAATGTCCATTGCAGCATCTGGTGATGTTGGCGCCCGCAAATCATGGTTCGGCACTTGCACAACTCGGCAAGAGCCGTCTTTCGAGAATGAAATTCTTCGCCGAAGGCGTACAGCCGGGCACCGGCGTTCTGAACTGGCTGGAGTTGGGCAGCGATCAAAGCTGGGCGCTCAATCTGTCGTGGCTGGATTACGCCTGCCTTAATGCCGGGCTTTATATGTTTGTGCTCACCGGACAGTCGATCGATCACAGTTTCTACGATCACCTGAATTCCTATACCGGCGAACAAGGTTCCGATGGCGTTGTCCGGGCCGCTGCAGCGAACATGAACTACGGACTGATTCGCCTATCGCAGCAGGATGGCGATTTCAAGCTCGTCAAGGAAAAGCCGACTGAGCAGTTCGCGTTCGGTGTCCTGCCCGGCCGTTCGCACTCGGGCGACAAGATGGGAATCATGCGGAGCGTGAAACCCGATGACGGTTTGTCTCACCCAACGGTGGCCTGGGTATTGCGAAGCCTTGCGGTGGACAATGCAAACTCATACAACAAGCTTGTCGGCGATCTCAATTCACTGACAGCACAGACGCAGCAAGACGAGCATGTCACAAAGAGCAAGGAGCTGTTTATCTTTCAACGCAAGTTCGTGACCAATCGCTATTTCATGTTCGTTTTCCGCATCATCGACGACCGCGACAACGATCTCGTTGACTACGATGTCATCTTTACTGCCGGGCCGGATTACAGTGAAAACCATTTGCCGCCCGGATTCTTTGTCGATCGCCAGCGCAACCAGGTCAATCCCGGAAAGCTCACGTACTACATCGATTACGATGTGATGGCAGACTGGTTTGCGAAGCCCAAGCTCGCCGGCAAGTTCGGTTTCAGGATCGCGGCACGTCCTGCAACCGGGTATTCCTTCTACACGGTTGCGGAACATCAGGGTACCTTTGAAGACTTCAGGCAATACTTCGAACCCAATCAGACACTCATGGTTGAAGTGCAACTCAAGCGCCATGTGGTGGAGGGTGTATTCCGCCTGACACAGAACCTGGAGCCGGAGAGTTTCAAGGACCAACCTAAAGGTGCGGAGATACCTTAGAGGAATTTGCCGCCGGATTTGTTTTTGAATAATCCGGGGCGGACCACGGTTTCAATTAGGTGGCTCAATGCTGCATCACGTTTTCGCATTTGGGTTCACTGATTCATCCGTTGCCGCTTCTGCAAGAATTTTTTTCCCTTGCTCTGTGAATTTCCACCATGGAATGGCCTCTCCGCTATGCAGGTAATGTTGAGCGGCCATCAGCGTGTAGAGCATGCCGTGATCGACATTGCTATGGTCGTCCAGCGCGCCTATGCGTCAAACAGGGCTACCAGTTGCAATTCAATTTGATTCGCGGCAGAGTGGCTTGGGAGAGGATCAACCATGCCTAAACTCTGCCCCAAAATCATTCTTGAAGGCACGCGCCTGACCTACAAGACCGAGATCGCCTTCGCGCTTAATGAACATCCGCGCATCGTCGGGCCGCGCAAATATCGTTATCACTCGCCGATCATTTCGGCCGAGTGGTGCGCTTTTACGAACTTTCCGTGGGGGCGTGGATTGATCAACTTTGAGCCCCAGGAAGAAGACATGGCCATGGAGACTTACCGGACCTGGGTGCGTCTGTTCGAGTTGCAGAGATATTATTCGTGGATCGTGGACCGGTTCCACATTTCCACCCAGATGTACCAGTTGCGCAAGTACGGCAAGCATTACGATTTCAAGTGGCTGGAAGACAGGCTGAGGCCGATCAACTTCCGCATGGTATTTTGCACGCGGACGCCGGAATCATTTGCAGCGGCCAGGGCCGAGCGGCTCAAGGTTTCCGGCAAACCGTCCCAGTATGACGACCTGCAATTATTCATTGACGAGCAGGAATTGTTGCGCAAGCTGGTCGGCGCATCCATTCTGCCAACGTTGACGCTGGATATATCCGACAATAATGTCCCGAATGCAGTCGAAAGGATTGCGGACTGGATGGAGCAAACAGGCGGGCTTTACATGTGAATGTGTCATTTGTGCTTTTCTGAAGCGGGTATTGATAATTGCAATGATCGAATCTGGGGCGCAAGCATTGATGCAGGAACTCACGGGTGAATTCGCACAGCTGCCCGGTGTGACGGCGGTCGTCATTTCCGGATCACAGGGAAGCGGACTCTCAGATGAGGATTCGGATCTTGATTTGTATGTCTACGCCGAGCACGAACCTTCGAAGACATGGCGTGCCGATCTGGCGCGAAAGTTCGGTCTACGCGCAAGCATAGGCAATGATTTCTGGGAGCCGGGGGATGAGTGGGTCGCGTCGCGAACCGGCAACGTCGTTGACATCATGTATCGTTCGCCGGCGTGGATAGAACAGCAGCTTGATCGTGTGCTGCTGCATCATCAGGCGTCGGTCGGCTACAGCACATGTTTTGTTTATAACGTGCTGCATTCGAATACACTGTACGACCGCGACAAGTGGTTTGCCGCGCTCAGGGCCAAGGCGGAGCAGCCTTATCCCGAACCACTGCGCCGTGCCATAATCGCGAAGAATCATCCCATCCTGCGCAGCACGCTGTCGTCCTATGCACGCCAGATCGCGATGGCGCTGGAGCGCAATGATCTGATCAGCGTCAACCACCGCATTACAGCTTTGCTGGCCAGTTATTTCGACATCCTCTTTGCGATAAACCGTATGTTCCATCCCGGCGAAAAGCGGCTGGCCGCGTATGTGCTGGCAAACTGTCCGAAGCATCCGCCTGAATTTGAGGCGCAGGTGCATGAGCTGCTATCGGCTATCGCGCCGGCAGGCCGGCTGGATGTGCTCGGCAGAGTCAACGTGCTGCTCGATGGGCTGGACACCCTGCTTAGCGAGGAGGATTGACCTCGCCCGAGGCGAGCCGCCGTGAGACTAGAGGGTCAGTGTCGCAATAATTTTGCCTTGCGTTGTGCTTCCACTGCGAGAATCATTTTCCCCTGCTCCGTAAATTTCCACCAGTAGATAGCCTCTCCGCTTTGCAGATAATGTTGCGCGGCCATCAGCGTGTAGAGCACGCAGGGATCGTGGCGCTTCCCCATGGGGCCGGACAAGGCGAGGTAGGTTTCCAGCGGATCACGAGTCGCAAGTTTTTGCGGAGTGTTGATGCCGAGCGAGCGCAGATAGGACGCGATGGACTTGCCGATGTTGGGAATGTCTTCAAGCCTGCCGGTGTTGTGCGGTTTGCGCATGATTCATCTTCCCTTGTCTGTGCCATGTAGGCCAGCATCATATTGCCTCAAGAACTGCACTATAAGTTCCTCTCCGCTTTCTCCGCTTATCCATCTGGCATGTCCGTTCCTGGGGCAGATTATGTTTTCGAAGTTCAATTCACGAGTTCAAGCCAAACAACCACCAGCCATAAGCTGGTGGGTTGAATGACGGACTCCCCCGTGTTGAAAAGGTGCTGCTATGGATTGGGATAGTTTGCGAGGACAGCCGCCAACTTCTGCGATACGATCGCGTGTACCACCTTTGTGGGATGTATCCCATCCCAGAAGAAGTAGTGGTCGGGTTGCTTGCAAGTGAACGGTGGTGTGTTCGGCGTTACGCAGGGATCGGTGACGTTCGTCAGGCCGTAGTCGCCCGGGGCCTGAATTATGGAGGTCATTAGAGAGGCGATGTCCAAATGCGCGATCTGGATGCCGGGCAGGCCGCTGAGCGCCCCCAATACATTTTGGGCAAGCCCTTGATTGAATCCGTTCGTCAGGCTTGCTGCAACACCGGTCGCTAGCGGTCCCAATGCTGTCACAGCCGGCACCAGGTCTATCCTTGCCGCATTCATGACAAGAAATTTCTTCGCCCCGAGCGTGTAAAGCGTCTGTATGTTGCTGGCGATGCTGTTCAGCGCGTTGGTCATGACAGCATTCGCTGCTGCCTCAGCTTGGGCTTGGTCTTGTGTTGTCTGATACACCGTGAGGAACGCAACCAGGGCATCGCGAAGGTCATTGTTTCCGATCTCGATCACATAAAGTGCATCCGCCGGCGGCATTTGCCCGACATCATTCAGGAAAGCCTGTACCTGTTGCGGCAGATTGACCCGGGCCGGGTAATCGGTGGCCCGTGCTCCGCCCACGGCGTAGTTACGCGCTTTGGGGCTGTTGCTTTGGAAAGCCGCTCCGACGTCCGCCGCGAAACCCCGCGCTTGGGCATATTGTTCTATCCACGTCGCGCCGTTGCTGAAATGATGTCCGCCCTTCGCATAGGGGGCACTCGGTATGAGAGACTCGTCCAGCGTATCGTAGGGCGGCTTGTTCTGGCTCACATTGCTCTCCAGATTCATGCCTTCTATCGGGTGAGCCAGAAGTGAGAATGAATTGCCGGGATCAGACAGGCTTGTGCCGAAAACCACGATACTGTTGAACGTCAGTTGGGCATTCGCGATACTCGGGAGGCACAGCACAAAAATCGTCAAAATGATACGCATCAAATTTCTGATCGATTTATTTTGCATGATAGATTTCTCCTTTTTAACGAGCGGGTCGAAATAGGAAGAGCTGTCGAACAAATAGCTTACGCTCTGCAGAAATGAATATCAATCGACAAAGCTAACGAACGGGGCTGGCATCGCATTATTTAAAGAGCCGCACACTCAACCCCGCCCCGGCGATTGCAACAAACCAAACAATTGCAGCACATAAGAGGTTGCGATAATCAGCAGCGTGCCCACCACCCCGATCATCATCGCGTGCCAGCCGAACGCCCATACGTCACCGGCAAACCAGAGCTTGCTGCCGGTTGCCCAGGCGACAAACAGCAGGCCTGCAATCGTGGCGAACAGGGCCTGGCGCGATTTGAGCCTGGGCATCAATACCGCGGACAGGAACAGGCCCAGCATGCCGCCGCCGAAGATGGCCGATATTTCCCACCAGACATCGAGCGCAGTCTTTGCATTGATCATCGCGAGGCTGGCCAGGGTGGCGAGCCCGCCGATCAGGCCGGTTGCGGTGCGTATCATCTTCAATTGCGTATGGTCGTCCGCCTCCGGATTCAACACGCGTTTGTAGAAGTCGATGGTGTAGACGGTCGCCGCGCTGTTCAGCGACGAGCTCATCGTGCTCATCCCGGCAGCCAGCACGCCGGCGATCACCAGCCCGGCCATGCCGGTCGGCAATTCATGCACGATGAAGTAGGGGAACACCTGGTCGGCCTTGGCCGGCAAATCCGCGGGATGCACATTCAGGTAGTAGACGAACAGCGCGGTGCCGATCATGAAGAAGATCGCCGAGATCGGGATGTACAACAGGCCGCCCAGCCATAGCGCCTTTCTCGCTTCGGCTTCGCTGGGGGCGGATAAAAATCGTTGCACGTAATTCTGGTCCACCGAGAAGTTTTTCAGGTTTTCAACCAGGCCGAAAATGAAGATCACCCAGAAGCTCTGCGTGACCATATCGAAATCCATGGAGCCCAGTGCGAATTTGTGTTCGCGGCTGGTGACCGCGGCCAGCTGTTCCCAGCCTCCCGGCATGTTGACCAGCAACACCAGCAGGCACACCAGCCCGCCCATGAACAGCACCACGGCCTGGACGACGTCGGTCCAGATCACCGCGGCAAAACCGCCCAGCAGGGTATAGATGATGGTCAGGAATCCAAGCAGCAGTATCAATGTCTTGATGTCGACATTCAGCAGCGCCGCCAGCGCCAATGCGGTGAGATAGAGCACCACGGCAAAACGGCCGATCTGCAGCAGGATGTAAGCCGCACCCATGTACACGCGCGCCCACAGCGAAAATCGCTGCTCCAGATATTCATAGGCGGTGGTCTGCACCTGGTTGCGGTAGAGCGGAACAAACCACTTTGACGCAATCAGGATCGCGATGGGCAGGGTCAGCGAGAAAACAAAGGGGCGCCAGTCGGATGCATAGCTTTTGCCGGGATTGGCCAGATAGCTGATGCTGCTCAGGTAGGTGGCCATCAGCGACAGGCCGATTGCCCAGCCCGGGATGATTTTTCCGGCGAGGGTGAAGCCCTTCATGTCCTTGCTGCGCTTTACGAACCACGAGCCGAACACGGTGGTGGCGACCAGGTAAATGACGATGATGAAATAGTCGACCGACGAAATATGGTTGCCCATGCAGGAATTCCCTTTGAGGTGTTTTTTGGACTGTAATTTTTGTGTCCGGGGATTTTAAGGGAATTCGAACAACCGGCCGGGTATTTCTTGATGGTCAGGGGCTGAGCATCGTTGCGGTTGAAACCCGGTATCGCCTGGATCGAAGGGGCGCGGAAGGACAAAGACAGATGCGCCCCTCTCGATGCAGCGTTATGCTTTAACTGCTTTTTCCTTGAGCACCATGTAAAACATCAGCACTGCGGCGCTTAAAACAGTTATTGATCCAATGCCTAGGATAGGGTCGAGCTTTTCTTCGGGAGCGAAATCGCCGTAAAGAAGAAAAAGGCCGATGAATATCGCTATCGCGCCGGCATGATGAGCAATGAACTGGATCTTGGCGATGATCTGTTTCGGATGAGTGAGCCAAAGTTTGTGAATGATGCCGTAGCTGAGCGAAAGAACAAAACCGATCAGATTGATATGGGCGTGAGTCGGGTGCTCTGCGTGATTATGTGATGCAGCCATATAGATACCCAGGCACATGCCGAGGACGATATAACCCAGTGCAAATACAAGAAACTTTCTGTCGTAGCTCATGAAACATCCTCCCTTGTTGGTGAAGCATAAAATTTTTCAGGCCAGCCGTGCGGACCATGAATAGCATTTGAAACGGGAATTGCAGTTTTAATATTTTTGGAAAATCAGCACGAATGTGTTTCTGTGCAGCGTGAAACGGCAAGGGCTTAACTCATTATTTTCTCCTTGAACCGGTGGTGGCAGGGCCTGCTGGCGTCGGTTCGATAACCGCCAACAAACATTGAACCAGAACGCGGCGTGCTGCGGGGCGCGGCAATCCGTGGTTGCGCACCAGGCGGTGCCACAGGTCGAAGGAAAGTATCGACTCCCATCCGGCGACCATTTCGCGGCGCACTCCCTTGCCCAGATGCTGTGCCAGCAATTTGGCGACGAAGGCGGACTGCATCTTTCGGAAACCCTCATTTATCTCGGCCAGATACGGAAGCACCCGATCCTCGCGCCAGACAAACCAGGGTTCGAAATGCAGGTGTTGCTGCTCCATCGCCGCCACCAGCAATTCTGCGGCAGCGGGCAGGTCGGGTGCGGCCATAATCTCTTCAGCCGGAAACGGCGGCGCCTTGGCGATGACGTGCGAGGTGCAGCCTTGCAGCAATTCATCCATGGTCGGGAAGTGCTTGTACACCGTGGGCAGCGATACACCCGCGTGTTTGGCAATGTCGGCGTAACTGGTTGCGGTTGCGCCCTTGGCTGCATGCAGCTCGACCGTGGCAGCCGCAATGCCGGCTTTCAGCTCGGCCTGTTGCCTGCGGCGTGTTTCAATGTTGTAGGCCCTGGTATTCAACGCGGTGCTTCCTTCCTGATCAGTTAATTGGATTGATTATATATAAACTAAATTCAAATACAAGCGCAACTTTGAAATGTCGGCATGTAGACATTTCATTGCGCATACGCCAGGCGAGGCGTAACATATTAGCAATTGCTAATAATGCAGGAGTGGATCATGGACATCGAACGGAAACGCGACCTCGGCGAACAGGCTTACGAGAAAGCATTCAAATACGAGCTTGATTACGGCTGTTGCCCGCAGTGCGTACTTGCCACCGTGCAGGAAACGGTCGGGATCGTCGACGACCAGACGGTCAAGGCGAGTCACGGACTTTCGGGCGGCGGCGGGCTGTTGGGCGAGGGTGTCTGCGGTGCGCTGACCGGCGGCATCCTGGCGTTGAGCGCAAAATATGGACGCGAGCGCGACAAGCTGGACAGCGGACGACACATCAACAATTTCAAGAAGAGCAAGGAACTCACCGAGCGTTTCCGCGAGGAATTCGGCGGCGTAACCTGCCGCCAGTTGCAGCAGCAATTCACCGGTCGCACCTACGACATGTGGGATGCCGGCGAATACAAGGCTTTCGACGAAGCGCGCGGCGACAAGTGCGCCAATGCAACCGCGACGGTGACGAAGTGGATTGTTGAAATGCTATAGCCTGGCCGGAGAACCGGGAATTATCATTGGGAATAATCAGGGACAGACCCTGATTTCAGTTCACGTTTTAACCCTTGCGCCTTCTTCGATCTGATTGGCCGGATGGCGGATTACCGTGTCACCCGGAGCGAGTCCCTCCAGCACTTCGACTTCCTGTGCATTGCGTTGTCCGACTTTGACGACGCGTTTTTTCGCGCGTCCTTTGTCCACCACGAATGCGCACCACGATTCGCCGCAGCGGAACAGCGCGCTCGCGGCAACCTTGGTGACCTGATCGGCAGACCACACCACGATGTGTGCATTCACTCGGTAGCCGTCACCCAGCGACTGCGGCGCATTGACGAAGTCCGCCACCACGTTGGTGCGTTTCTCTTCGACGCCCAGAGCGGACACCTTGGTGTACGCATAGGGTTCGACGCGCTGCACCTTAGCCTCTAACGGCTGGCTGCCGCCCCAGCCGTCGATGATCACATCCATGCCGGGTTTGACCTTGACCGCCTCGGACGACAGCAGCTCGATCACGATCTCGAGCTTGCTCAGGTCGCCCACGGTCATCAGCGGGGCGCCCGCCGCGACGACGCGCTCGCTCGGGTCGACGATGCGCAGGATGCGCCCGGCGACGGGCGAGTGCACCTTGAACAGCGCATCCTTGCCGCCTTCCACCGCGATCAGGCCGGATTTGGCGAGGCGGACTTCCGCTGCGGCTGACTTGGCGCGGAAGCGCGCGGCTGCCAGGTCATTGGCGATGGTGATCTCCGCGTTGCGCGCATGCTCGGCCGCCTGCGCGGACATGAAGCCGTCCTTGACCAGGCGTTCTACGCGGATTGTTTCGCGCTTCGCCTGCGCGAGGTCTTCCTGTGCATGGCGCACCTGTTCTTCAGCCTCGCGCTGCTGGCTCTGCGCGGCGGCGATCCGCGCGGTCTGTTCGTTGTGCTCGCGCACGCTCAGCGGCAAAGGCGCGATCTGCGCAACGACCTGGTTCTCCTTTACCGCATCGCCGTCGCGCAAACCGATACGGGTCAGCCTGCCGGCGACCGGCGCGGTGATCACGAAACGATCCTGGGCGCGCGTTTCGCCCTGTTCGTCGATGGTGACCTGCATGCTGCCCTTCTGCACCTGACCGGTATCGACGCGCAGCGGGGTGGGGCGGAACATCAGCACGAGCAGCGCCAGTGCGGCGATGGCAGCGAGTCCGTAAGTTGTTTTGCGTCCAGGCAGTTTCATGTCAAGGGCACCTCTATAGATCCAGATTTTAGTTCCGGCATAACCTGAAGGTTAGCCTACACAGCAACTTCGTTGTATCCCAACCGCTGCGTTACGGATTAAATTCCTTGCTTTCATATTACACATATGCCGCGCTGCTGAATTTACTCCGTGCTTTGCATTCGGGCGAACTCTGAATTTCTCGAGGCGCCCTCTTTCCTCATTCACGTGTCTTCAGTACGGCGATCAGGTCAAGGTGCCCGAGCCGCCGCGCGACCAGCAATGCCGAAAGGATAGCCGATATCAGCGTTGCGATGATCGGGTAGATGAAGGTCTGCGTGCCGAATACCAGCGGCAGCCTGAATAGCTCCCGGTCGAATATCGGCACCAGCGCCGCGCACATGCCATAGCCCATCGCGAGGCCGACCGGTATTGCGCACAGCGTCAGCAATGTCTGTTCGCCGAGCAGCAGCACGACGACCTCGCGCTGCGTGAAGCCGAGCACGCGCAGGCTGGCCAGTTCGTTGCCGCGTTCGGAAAGCGCGATGCGCACGCTGTTGTAGACCATCCCGCCGATGATCACCGCGGCAAACAGGATCTCGAAGTAGCTGACGGTGGTGAAAGAGCGGTCGATGATGTCCTTGATGCTGTTCACCATCGCGGAACGTATCGCGACGCCGCTGACGGCGGGGATGCGCTTGAGCCTGGCATAGAGCTGGTCTTCGTATTTCGGATCGATGCGCAGCCAGACGCCGGAGACCAGGTTGTCCTCGTGCAGCATCCGGGACAGCGCGTGCGAGTCCATGTACGCGCCGATGCCGATCAGCTCGTCGGACAATCCCGCGACGGTCATTTCGCGCACCTGGCGGGCGCCCTCCAGCACTTCCAGCGTGACGGTGTCGCCGGTGGTCACGCCCAGTATCTCGCCGAGCTTCTTGGTGAGCAGCACGCCGTCGGGCGGCAGCGCGATCGGGCGCAGGCGGCTGTCGACGATCTGATGCAGATCGCTGTCCAGGGACAGGCCGGTCAACGCGATCTGCTTGCTGCGATGCTCGTGGCGCAGCCGCACCGGCACCGTGCGGAACGGCTCGACGCGCAGCACGCCGGGCAGCTGCCCGATCTCGTGTATGGTGCGCGCGGCGCGCGGTTCGTGGAACAGCACGGTGACGTCGTCGCGCTGCACCAGGTCGAACTGCACCATCATCATGTGGTCAACCGCGTCAAACATGAATCGGGCGACCATCATCAGGCCAACCGCGACGCCGATGCCCAGCACCGAGATCAGCGCCTTCCACGGTTTGCGCGCCAGGTTGCGGGCTATCATCCGGACCGAGGCCGGCAGCCAGCGCGCGATGCCCGAACGATCGATGAGT
>JAJDNO010000044.1 GCA_022340615.1 Gallionella sp.
TGAGGAAGATTAACCGCAGGACTTCGGCAATACGTTGGCAGGTATCGTGTTTGCACCTGCTATGGCTATGTCACTCTGGGCAGGGATTGCAGAAGTTGTCGCAGCAACGGTTGCTGGTGCAGGATCATTGGCACCATCGCCGTTGGCACAGGTCCATGCACCCGAGTTCGGATTGTAAAACATATGCACGCTGGTCGGCGTGCCAGAAGTGGCGCTCAACAACCTGCTGCTTACACCCACGGTTTTGTAACTTGCCACGACACTAAATGCTTTACCAGCGACATTGGCTACGCCGGTACCGCATAGATTACTTCCTGGTGAGTCACCGGTACAAATGGACCCAACATATTTACCCGTGGTAATGCCCGTCACACCGGAAGCACCGGTAGTGTCAATCGCAAATTGGCCATTTCCGGTATAAAGCTCCGTCAGCGGAGTCTTCAATCCGTCCATTAGCGTAAAGCCTTCAGCAGCCTGTGCACGAGCGGTGTAGTCGCCATAGGCCGGGATCGCCACGGCTGCCAGAATACCGATAATCGCAACCACGATCATCAGTTCGATCAGCGTAAAACCTTTCTGTATATTTTTCATCATGATAAAGCTCCTTGGTTTGAATTGAACACATTTAAACCATGTGTCGGGATTATTAAAGCAATAGCCGTACCAATATTGCATCTGATTGTTTATATTATGTTTTATAAACCTATCTGAGTTTCATAACTGCTGCAAATAGCTCAATTCTGTCACTAACTGACGATTTTTGGCAGTATCGTCCGGCTACGAAGTCAGATTTACCCCCGGTATCCTGCTCAAGTCCACATCGTCTATCTGTTCGGGCGAAAGAAATTGCTTGGCGTACTCGAGATAGACCTTTTCCCGCATGAAGACATCGAACAAGTCGGGATCGATATGCCCCCCAAGCTTGAACTTTCCGAGTATGGTCAGCGATTCAGAGAGGGTTTTTCCCTTCTTGTAGGGTCTGTCCTTGGCGGTGAGCGCCTCGAAAATATCCGCAATACCCATCAACCTGGCCTGCACCGACATCTGGTCGCGGGTCAGTCCGCGCGGATAACCTTTGCCGTCCATGCGCTCGTGATGGCCGCCTGCGTATTCCGGTACATTCTTCAGATGTCTCGGCCACGGTAGCGCCTCCAGCATCTTGATGGTAACTTCGATATGGTGGTTGATGATTGAACGTTCGGCAGCCGTCAAAGTACCGGCGCGTATGGTGAGATTCTCGATCTCGTCATCGTTTAGAAACCTGCCCAGTTTTCCGTCGACATTGCGCCACTGATAAGCCGCGATACGGTGCACTCTCTCCTGCGCCTCTGCAGACATAGCCTCGCTGCCGACATTGCAGTGGCGTAGAAATTCCCGATCCAGGTCAAGCTGCTCCAACCGTTCGGCATAGCTCTTCCGGCCTGCCTCGATTCGTTCAGCATCGGAACCTGCTGCTGCTATTTCGCGGAGCATAGCAATCTCGGCATCGCGTTTGAGTATCTCGAAACGTGTGTCCAGCAAATGAATTTTATCGAACAGCGTGTGTAATTTGGTCGATTTATCCACCACATGAACAGGTGTGGTGATTTTTCCGCAATCATGAAGCAGGCCGGCGATCTTGAGCTCATGCCTGTCCTTGTCTGTCATCACAAAGTCCTTCAGCGGACCCTGGGTAGTGCGATTGACGGCTTCGGCCAGCATCATGGTAAGCGCGGGCACCCGTTCACAATGGCCTCCGGTGTAGGGTGATTTATCGTCTATCGCAGTGTTGATCAACTGGATGAAGGATTCGAACAACTCTTCCAGTTGGACGATGAGGTGGCGGTTTGTCAAAGCGATGGCCGCCTGCGATGCGAGCGATTCGAGCAATTGCTGGTCATCCCTTGAGAACGGAATGATTGCGCCATTCACCTGATCCCGCGCGTTAATCAATTGCAGCACTCCTATGACTTCATAGTCGTGGTTGCGCATCGGAACAGTCAGAAACGACTGGGAACGATACCCGGTTTTCGCATCAAATTTTTTGGTGCCCGAAAAATCATAACCCTCGGCCATATAAGCATCGGGAATATTCACTGTTTCGCCGCTGAGTGCCGCATGGCTCACCACCATGGCGTGATTGGGGCTGCCTGTACCATCGTAAAGCTGAATGGGGTAAAAGGTAATCGGTTCGCCGCTGGTTCCGCCCATCGAAATATTCAGGGTGTTGTTGCGGAGTATTTCGAAACGCAACACCCGCTGTTGCTGTTCATGCAAATAGAGCGTGCCGGCATCGGCTCGGGTAATGCGCATTGCCGCAAGCAGTATTGTTTCCAGCAAGCTATTGAGATCGCGCTGTTGAGACAGCGCGATGCCGATCTCATTGAGCTCCTTGAGGCGACCGAGCGGGTTATCCGAAGCGTTCATTCGATTATTTGATGCAAACTGCGCGGACCTGGTGCATATCGGTTATGCCCTGCAGCACCTTCCCCATGCCATCCTGTTTCAGTGTGTGCATGCCTTCATCCAGTGCAATGGCCAGCAATTCGGCGACCCGGGCATGCTCCTGGATGGCCTTTTTCACCGGATCCGTACCAATCAGCAATTCATGCAAACCTACCCGGCCGCGGTAACCGGTATCCATGCACTTGTCGCAACCAACCGGATCATAGATCGTGAATTGGCCTTTTTCATCGGCATACAGCTTCCGCCACTCGCCATATAGCGCCTTCATCGCGGTAGCCGGGTCCTTTTTCCAGCTCGCGGTGTTGACCAGTTCGGAACTGTATTCATCCAGCATCAGCTTGATCTCGTCGGCGCTCGCGATATGGGGTTTCTTGCAATCGGCGCACAGGCGCTTTGCCAGGCGCTGGGCCAGGATACCCAGCAATGCATCAGCAAAATTGAAGGGATCCATACCCATGTCCAGCAGACGGATGATGGACTCGGGCGCGCTGTTGGTGTGCAGCGTTGCAAACACCAGGTGACCGGTCAGCGAAGCTTCGATCCCGATCGACACGGTTTCCTTGTCGCGCATTTCGCCGACCATGATTACATCCGGATCGGCGCGCAGAAATGCGCGCATGATGGTCGGGAAATCCAGTCCGGCCTTTTTGTTGATCTGGACCTGGCGCAGGCCCTTTTGGGTAATTTCCACCGGGTCTTCGACTGTCCAGATTTTGGTTTCCGGCTTGTTGATGTATTTGAGGATGGAATGCAGCGTGGTGGTCTTTCCGGAACCGGTCGGACCACACACAAAAAACAGGCCGTATGGTTTCGCTACCGTTTCCTTGATCAATTCGTTGTTGCGCGCCGAAAAGCCCATTTTCTCGAGCGGCAACGGCTCTCCGGAAGCGAGAATACGCATAACCACGTCTTCCACGCCACCCTGCGAAGGAATGGTCGCCACACGCAGTTCGATGTCCAGCGGACCGAACTTTTTGAACTTGATTTTGCCGTCCTGCGGTTTGCGCTTTTCTGAAATATCCAGGTCGCACATGATCTTGAGTCGTGTCACCAGTGCATTTCGGTAAGTTGAAGGCACCTCGATATAGTTCATTAATGATCCGTCCTTGCGTACCCGGATCACCGTCTTGGCCTTGCCCGGACCCGGTTCGATATGGATATCCGATGCACCCATCCGGTAGGCATCCATGATGACCTTGTTGACCAGCTTGACCAGTTCGTTATCTGCCGCCGCGCTGACGTCTTCCTGGCTGACGCTGGAAATTTCTTCCTCGTCTCCGCCCATGCTGGTTAACAACTCGTCCATGGAAGACTCATCGCCCGCCAGCATAACGCCGCCATCCGTGGCACTGCTGCCGCCATAGAACAGGTCGAGGGTCTGTCTGAATTCGCGTTGCGAGCAAACTTGAAAGTTAAGGCGGTTCTTGGAGAATATGTTGTTGACCACGCGCGAAGCCTGGATCCGCTCCGGATCGGTGGTCAGAATCATCAACCCTTCCTGGGTTTCTTCGATAGGAAGCCAGTGACTGCTTTCCACATACTCGCGTCTCAGATTCTTCAATAGATCGGCTGGCTTGATGCGATCGCCCCGGTAAGGCTGGTATGGAACACCAAAAAAGCTGGATAGCGCCTTGCCCAGTGCTGCGGGACTGATCTGGAATTCATCTAGCAGAACCTCTTCGATGTCTATGCCCTTGCGCCGTGCAGTTCGTGTCGCCAATTCGAATTCGGCAGCAGAAAGCACTGCGTCTGCAACCAGATAATCGTACTTGGTCTTTGCCGAGCTGTGTTGCTGGCGCTGATGCTGGCGCAATGCCACCGCCATGGTCTGGGCCAGTTCCCTTACGCCCTCTTCGACCATGGCCGCAAAGGGGGAGCCTGCCTTGTTGTTGATCACCTGGATTACGCCAACCAGATCACCGCTGCCGGCATCCAGAATCGGCGCTACCAGCATTTGTTTGGTGCGATATCCGGTGCGCTTGTCTACTTCCCGCAAGAAACGCAGGTGTGTACTGTACTGAGCCAGTTCCTTTTCATCGTAAACATCCTTCACGTTAAGCAGCTTTTTATGCATGGCCGAATAACCGGCAAGGCTTTGTTCAGCGATGGGTAATTTGAGATCCTTGAAGGAGTTGAGTCCGGTTTTGACCTTGGAAACCAGGGAGACATTGTCGTCACCTACGACATAAATCGTCAGCCTGTCCGCATTGAACAGTGCGCAGATGTCCTTGCTGACTTCAAGCATGATTTCGTCAACATTGCCTGTGGCATGAATCTTGTTGTTGACCTGATTTAGGCTCTTGGTGAATTCCAGCCTGAGAGCCATATCACCGACATTTTTTGCTGTACCGTTAGTTGCCATCACTGTACTCATATCACTCCTTCGGACGTCTCATTGGGCTGTTGTTCTGCAGATTTCCATACGTGTATACCATTTGTGCCCTGCGGCCTATCAACCGTCTTACAACTCGAATTCCTGATTGTTCAACAACATTTCAGGCAGCAGGCCTCGCACACAACCCTCTATCTCGCGCATTGTCAACTCAAGCTCGCCAGGCTTGAGATGGGTGATGAAAACCCTGGCGTCTGCCTTGAATTTCTCCAGTTCTACCGCAAGCATACTCGGACAAAGGTGTTTTGATACTTCCGCCAGCTCCCTTTCACTGTTTGAAAATGCGGTCTCGATGATCAGATAGCGCAAATTTGCAATCTTGTTGACCGTTTCCCAAAATGCGTCATTCGTGGTGGTGTCCCCGCTGAATACCAGACTCGATTGCCCGCTGTCCAGATGATAACCGACCGCAGGCACCACATGATTGGCCGGAACAGAAGTGATTTTTCGGCCATCCAGAACGATGGTCGAGCCCGGTCCCATCGCCTGGTAACGCATGTAAGGATACTGCGCACTGGGTATCTCGACAAAATTCGGCCAGATTTTCCAGTTGAAAATATGTTGCCTGAGTATATCCAGAGTTTCTTCGCTTGCATGTACAGTCAAAGGCCTGTCACGCATGAATCCGACACTGTCGACCATAAAGGGAATGCTGGTGATATGGTCAAGATGGGCGTGCGTGACAAATACATGGTCTATCATTGCTAGTTCCGTAAGGCTCAGTTCACCCACCCCGGTCCCGGCATCGATCAGCACGTCGTGATCGAGCAGGAAGGACGTGGTACGCAGATTGCCACCGATTCCCCCACTGCACCCCAATACCCTGATTTTCATATTTGTCCGCCTGGCCGCCCCGATTGTTCTATTGAATCATTTGGTCTGAAAGTCGAAAACGCCGTCCCAATCCTGATTTGGCGGAGTTTTTCGGTAGGCGGCAATCCGCTTCGCGTATACCTTATACAACTCGCAGTCCGGCGACAAGCGTTGCAAATTCATCAGCTGCAATTCCGCCTGCTCCCAGTCCTGTTTGCGGTACAGGCGGCGCATTTCATGGAACAGTTTGACTTCATCGTGCAGTTCTTTGCTGACCTCATTCAGCAACCCGACCGGCTCGTAGATCGCGACGGGATTATCTTTACCTTTTACCCGTACGTGATCAAGCTCCCTATACAGGAACTCATTCGCGAGGTGGCGGGTGTTTTCGCCTACAATAATGCCTACTCCGTATTGCTTGGTGATCCCTTCCAGGCGTGATGCCAGATTTACTTCATCCCCCATCACCGTGTACGCAACGCGGACTTCCGAACCCATGTTGCCGACGCTGACCCGCCCGGTATTGATACCCACGCCAACCTGTATTTCTGGCCAGCCGCGTTCCCTGAAGTGCGGCTGCAATGCTTTCAACGTCTCCAGCATCTCGATACCCGACTGTACTGCGTTGCGTGCATGATCCTTGTCTGCAAGCGGCGCGCCCCAGAATGCCATAATACAGTCACCCATATACTTGTCTATCGTTCCGCGGTGCTTGTATACGACACGAGACAAGGGCGTCAGGAACTCATTCATCAGCATGGACAGTTGCTTCGGATCCAGACCTTCGGAAATACTGGTGAACCCGCGCACATCCGAGAAGAGGATGGTCATATCCCGGCTTTCACCTTCCATAGACACACTTTCAGGGCGCTTCGCCATTTCCTCGACCAGTTCGCTCGGCACGTATTGTCCGAATAATCCGGTAATGAGCCGTTTGGTGCGCGATTCGACGAAGTAACCATACGACATGTTCAATGCAAACAGCAACACGATCATCAACAGACAGTTCGTAACCGGCATCAACACGTCGCCATACTGCCATGCGCCCAGACTCAGAGCGGTCGTGATAATGAGAGTAGTAGCAGAAGCAATTATGGCTTTAGCCGGAGTGAATAACGGCAGCAGGAAACTCAGGGCAATGCCGACCAGCAGTACCCAGACCACTTCCGCACCAAGCATATAGGCCGGGCGTTCCTTTAAATTCTGATTGAGGATACCTGAAATCATGTTCGCGTGAATTTCCACCCCGGGGTAGACCTTCGCCACTGGTGTCGAGCGCATATCCAGCAGGCCGGGGGCCGTTGTACCAACCAGAACGATCTTGTTTTTGAGTAGCGAGGGGTCGACACGCTCGTGCAGCACATCGGTTATCGAAATATAGCGGAAGCTTCCCTGACCTCCGCGGTAAGGCACAAAAGTTGATACGTCACGATCAACCGGGATTTTTAATCTGGTATTGGCCGCATCCAGATCCAGCCACTCCATTGCCGCATATCCGTCGGCCTTGGTTTTGGCATATCCAGGCAATAATTTTGTCTGGCCCAGCAGGGTACGTACGATTGCAAGCGACAACGATTCATAATATGCGCCGTCATATTCCACGATCATCGGAATACGGCGTACCCGGCCATCGGAGTCGACCACGGGATTGAAATGGCCGGCGCTTGCTGCGGCCTGCTGCAATTCGGGGAGATTGGCACCGTAGCCATTCCAGGTCGTAAATTCGACCTCATGTCCGTTGAAAGCCCCGGGCGGAAAAGTCGGATCTGGCAACATACCCGAAGCATGCGGCTCGGCCTGATTGGTCAGGTAATATCCCAGCACCACTTTGCGATTCCTGATCTTTCTGGCAAACAGGTCGTCGTATTCCAGCTGTGGTCGGATTTTGTCCAGTGTTGTCCGGAACGACTTGTCGCCCCTGAGTTGATTATCAGCCAGCCTCTGCAATTCCCTGAGCCCCGAACTTTCATCCTTCTCTGCAAACACGACGTCGAACCCCACCACCGCAACGCGATACTTGTCGAAAAGCTTGTCCATCAGCAGCGCCATTCGGTCACGCCCCCATGGCCAGCGCCCTTCTTCCTTCAGGCTCTTTTCATCGATGTCGACGATAACAATTCGATTGTCCATCGTGCGCGGCATTGTAAGGCGCAACCGGTAATCGTAAAGTATTGAAGACAATTGATCGACAATGTCCAGCCGGTAAAACCGCGCGGCGCTTCCGACAAAGAACAGTACTATCAGGAGTCCCAGCCCGATCAAGATCGCATTTTTTTTCACAGTGCTGAACAAGCCGAATGGCTTGTTGTATCTGCAGAATGTTCAAGGCAGAAGACGGGTTGCTGAGTGGTACGTGTTGAATTCTTCGGTAATACATTGCAGCCCAGGTCGTACACCTGTCTTGCGTCCGGAGTGTTCTGCACTGAACCCGACACTTACTATCCCTTGAAATAGAATTCCATCTTGATACCAGCCAACTCAATCACGTCATGTTCATTCAACTGGTGAGCCTGATTTGTCAGAGCCCGTCCATTTACCAGCGGGAAATTTTCTCCTTCCACATGCGTGATGAAAAAGCCGTGCGGACGACGGGTGATTACCGCAACCTGCAGCCCGGGCTTGCCCAGGGTGGTCAGGTTCTTGACCAGTTCGAGCTCCTTGCCTGCATTGGGTCCGGTCAAAACCTGCACCACAGCGACCTGCTTCTGCTCACCAGGCTTAGTTCCACCGGAAGTGGGAGATTTAATCCCGGGGTTGGTTTGAGCGAAAGTTTGAGTGGTAGCCTGGCCAACCTTGAATGAGTCAAATTTGCCGGTACTGTCTGGCGCATCCTCCTTTACCGGCTTTCCTCCCGGCTGAACTTTCGTTGCACCCTGCGGTTCGGCAGGCTTGTTCCCGGCAGGAACGACTTCCTCTTTCTTTGCAGGCGCGCGCAACACCATGGTTCGCTCGAAATCTTCGGGAGTGGTCTGGGTAATCTGGTCCGTGATGTATTTCAGCTTGTATTTGCCGATTTCGATTACATCATTATTCTGCAGGAAGTGCTTTTTGGCGGGTTTACCGTTCACTTCCAGCCCGTTGGTGCTGTCCAGATCCTCAAGAAACGAATCATTCAGTATGGTAACGACTGCAGCATGCTCACCACTCACCGCCAGATTGTCGATGATGATGTCATTGTGCGCCTTGCGCCCGATGGTGATTCGCTCTTTGTTGAGGGGGTATTCTTTTATGATCCCCCCATCCATGCTGAGTATCAATTTTGCAGCCATAGTCTTAACCCTCGTAACAAATTATTTTTTAAACCAATTTAATATTCTAGCCAGCAAACCGCGTGGCACAGAAAATCTTCCCTTTACCTTGACCAGTATCACCGAAACATTATCTCGACCGCCATTATCATTCGCCATCTGTATCAGCTGGCTTGCCGCAAGCGGCAAATTGCCCTGCAACGCAAAAAGCGTTGTCTGAATATCATCATCCTCGACCATGTCGTTTAGGCCATCGGAGCAAAGCAAGTATATGTCCCCTACCAGCACGTCGTGTACATGGATTTCGGAATCCACGTGAGCATCTATGCCGACAGCGCGCGTAACCAGGTTCTTGTTTTTTGACATGCGCGCGTCTTCGAGACTGATCATCCCGCTATCAAGCTGTTCCTGGAGCAGAGAATGATCGTGCGTGATCGATTCCAGATTCTCACCGCGCAACCGATACATGCGCGAATCGCCCACGTGCCCGACAGCCACGCGATTATCATAAAAAAGCGCGGAAACGATCGTCGTTCCCATTCCGGCATACTGGGGCTGGCTTTGCGCAGCGTGAAATATCGAGGCATTGGCCTTCTGTATATTTTCGCGCAACAGCGCAACACCCAATTCTTCGCCGCCATTCTCCGAGATTTCGACTGGGCTGGAATTCAGCAGTCGGTGACTGACTTCCGTCGCGACTACCGAAACAGCAATTCCGCTTGCCACTTCCCCGGCATTGTAACCACCCATCCCGTCAGCCAGCACAGCCAGACCACAGACAGGCTCGCAGGCAACGCTATCCTCATTGTGGGAGCGCACCATACCAGGATCAGTCTGGCTGAATAACTCCAGTGCTTCTGCTATCTTCATCTACACCCCCTTTTGTTTCCGGCTGCTGAAGGGTCGCCGTCAAGCGGCGCGGCACCCACCGTCGGCATCATTTCCATATCCCCGTCAGATCAGATGACGGATTCCCCGGCTCCGTTGAGTTCGCAACCGCTGCGCACTCACGCAAGTCTTCAGCCATTTCAGCGCCACTGGCATAACGCTCTTCAACCTGCTTGGCCAAGGACCGGTTGATGATCGCAACCAGACACGGGGGCAAATCTGCCCTGATCGTCAAAATATCGGGATGTGGTTCATTGGCAATCCTGAACATCAGTTGCGCCATCGATTCCCCTTCGAACGGAAGCTTACCACAAGCCATTTGGTATAAACTTACGCCCAGTGAGAACAGATCCGACGCGCCTCCGATCTTCTTCCCGGCCAATTGCTCCGGCGACATGAAAGATGGCGTTCCAAAAACCATGCCGGTTTTCGTTTTGCTCGAATCAGTGATTCGCGCTATACCGAAGTCGGTCACCTTGGTCGAATCCGTTTCGGGATCGTACATGATGTTGGCAGGCTTGATATCGCGATGCACCACACTCTGTTTGTGCGCATAGTCAAGGGCATCGGCTACGCGCGCAAAAATGTTCATCAACTTCGGCAAAGGCAGCAAATTTCCCGGTTTGGTGTAGGAAATCAGATCCTTGCCCTTCAGGAATTCCATCGCGATATAGGCAAGGTCATGTTCTTCCCCCGCATCGTAGACTGTCACGATGTTAGGGTGGTTGAGCCGGCCTGCCGTTTCGGCCTCGCGGAAGAATCGTGCTTTCACGTCTTCCAGTTCATCGGTATCGAACTCCTGAGCCAGCGCCATGGTCTTGATCGCGACGACACGACCGATTTTCGGATCTTTTCCGAGGTACACGACTCCCATCGCACCTTTGCCCAGTTCCTTTTCGATTTCATAACGGCCCAGCATCGGCTTCGCGACACCCGCCTTGTCCAGCATCAGAGTGCTTGAATTGCCCCTTCCGGATGAACCGCCGAGTACCACGGTCTCAGACAGCGCCCGGGACTGCTCCATACGCGCATCGAGATCGCGGAACTTGGGATTGTGCTCGGCCATATGCCTGAACACCGACTCCGCCTTGTTGAACTGGCGCTTGCGCTCGTAATCGAGTCCCAGGTTGTAGAGTACGTCCATCAGGCTGTCGTCCAGCGGCACCTTGCGGAATTTGTCAAAAGCCATATCCAGCTGCCCCTGTCCCTGGAAAGCCAGACCAAGCATGCGGTTACTCTCCGCAGATTCGGCATCCGATTTCTGCTTGCCTCTTTCAGTCATCAGGTAACGTTTGGTCGTCAGCAGCAAATGACCAACCAGCAGCAGCGAGGCAGGCAGCATCAGCTGCAGCCACATTGCCTGCGTCGTCATCAGCACAAAATGGGTAACAATCAGCGCCGCGAACATCGTACCGGTGATCGCCGCACCGATCGCGGCAGTTAGCCTCGGAAGCAACAGGACCAGATACAGGGTAACCAGCAGAAAAACGCCGATTTGCGCCAATCCCGCCCAGTCCGGCGTTACGAAAAAGTCGCCTTTCAGGATACTTGATACCGAGTTTGCCAGCGTCACCACCGGTGCCATACCTGAGGAAATCGGCGTCACCTGCAACGAACCAATGCCGGCGGCCGACGCGCCGATCAGCACGATCTTGTCCCGGTATTTGTCGGCCGGAATTTTGCCGGTCAGAACATCGTAGAACGAATCCACCGGAAAGGCCGGACGACCGTCACGGTCCTTGTAAAAATAGGTATGCATCCGCAGCGCCGGATCTGTTGCTATTTTCAGGTTGCCCAATTGCACGCCTTCGCCCAGATTGATATGTATATCCTGTGGTCCGAGATTCAGGCTCTTGGCTGCCAGCATCAGCGACAGCGATGGATAGTACTGATTGTAATATTTGACCACCAGCGGTTCGGTGCGGATCGCGCCGTCAACATCCGGGTAGCTGTTCAGGTGTCCGATGGCCAGTGCCTTGCTGCCAAGCATCGGTATCGGTGCCAGTACCGCCATTGCCGGAAGCGGAAACTCGCCAAAACCGCCTGGATCCTTCACATTGGCGAGAACGTTGCGCTGCACATAGTCGGGCAATTCGTGGTCTGGTTTGCCTTGAGGCTCACCCAGTTCGAAAAACATCGGCAACAGCACATCGTTTGCACTGGCAATACTTTTGCTAAGATCCTGATCGTTATCGAGATTCTGCTCCGCCTCCTTGAGCAATGCACCAAGCTTGGCCAAATCGGCCTTCTTTCCGGGGTCGGAAGTATCCCTGAGTCTTGAGTCAGCCAGCAATTCGGAAATTTTCTGTATGTAGGCCAGCCCGGCATCTACCTGCGGCTCGAAAAAGAACGCGGTATAGCCGATCACTTTGGGATGCCCGGCAGCCAGAACATCCAGCATCCTGGCGTGTATTGCGCGCGGCCATGGCCAGCGCCCCAGATTGGCGATGCTTTGCTCATCTATCGCAATCACCGCAATTTTGTCGCTCGGCGTCCGTGAAGAAGCCAGAACGCCCAGGTCATATGCCTTGCGCTCCAGGCTCTGCATCAGTTCGCTATTGGCGCCCAGCATGAAAAGCAGCGCCACCAGCAACCCTACGAACCAGTCCTTCCGCCAAAATGACCACTTTTTCATGCTATCCCTTGATACCTTTTGCCGAACCTTAGGCTTACAGTCAAATAAATATGGGAGGAATATTAGTATATTTCACAACAACACACCACAATCCTTTAGATTTATTAAGAAATATCGTAATCCAGGATTGCATGGTCCGGGTTTTGGCTTCCTATTTGATCAGAACCACCGGACAGTCTGCCAGCTGCAGCACTTTTTTCACCACTGTTCCCAGCAGCAGGGATTGCAAGCCGCCCAACCCCTTTCTGCCCATCACGATCTGGTCTGCCTGCTGATCGAGGGCATATTGAGCAATCGCTTCCGCCGTGTTGCCGATACTGATGCGATACTGATAGGACAATCCGGCGGCATCAAACGCGGCACGTGCCGACTGAAGCGCCGCCATACCTTGTTCACGGCAGTAGTCATTGATCGTTTCCTTGTCGATGAACAGCTTGACGTTGCCCTGCGCGACATTCCGCTGCACGTTCAGCAGCCGCAGTTGCGGGACCTCCTTCAGTTCGGCAATATTCCTGACCACATAATCGACCGCGCGCAGTGCGTTGGCAGAGCCATCAACCGGAACCAGTATCTTCATAAGTCTTACTCCTGTGATTTTTTGTCCGGCAAACCGGATACTTCCTCGTCCACCAGTTCGATCACTTCGTGTCTGGCGATTTTGCGCATCGCCAGCAACTTTCCCAGCCCCAATACAAGCAAAGCACACAGCACCGGTATCAACCAGTGCAAATAGTGGCCCGCCGCCGAGAGATCCTGCGAACCTGTCTCGTTCGCGGGAAATGCCTCACTGACCAGCATCTCGCCTGCGACATACCCAAGCAGTGCACCGCCGGCGTATACCGTCACGGCGAACCGATCCATCAGTTTCAGCGCCAATTGACTGCTCCAGGCAATCAAAGGAATACTGATCAGCAGGCCAAAAACAAGCAGCGTCACATTGCCCTTGGCTGCACCCGCGACGCCCAGCACGTTATCCAGGCTCATCACAAGGTCGGCAATGATGATGGTCTTGATCGCGCCGAACAGGCGGGTATCCGACTGAACACGATCGTCACGGTGTTTTTCTTCGGGCAGGATCAGCTTGATGCCGATCCAGATCAGCAGCAAAGCACCCACCAGCTTGAGATAGGGCAACGACAACAGGCTCAAAGCAAAAAAGGTCAGCACGACGCGCAACACGATTGCACCCAGCACCCCGAACAGGATTCCTTTTTTTCGCTGCTGTGCAGGCAGTTTTCGGCAAGCCAGCGCGATGACAACCGCGTTGTCGCCGCTGAGCAACAGGTCAATTACGATGATTTTCATGACATCGGCCCAGAACTGGCCCGAGGTAAACATCTCCAGCATCAGCCGCCTTTCAGGACCCTCTGCATCACACGCCCCATTTCAGCCGGATTGCGCGTGATGTGGATGCCGCATTCCTCCATAACAGCCAATTTGGCATCGGCACCGCCCTGCCCGCCGGATATGATCGCGCCGGCATGCCCCATGCGTTTTCCGGGTGGAGCCGTCACCCCGGCAATGAAACCGACCACCGGCTTGTTCATATTGCCCCTGATCCAGCGCGCGCAATCCTCCTCGTCGCTGCCGCCAATCTCACCGACCATGATCACCGCATCGGTGCCGGGATCGTCGTTGAACAACTTCATCACATCGAGATGCTTCAGGCCGTTGATCGGATCGCCGCCTATGCCGACGCAGGATGACTGCCCGAGACCCAGCGCGGTAAGCTGCCCGACCGCTTCATAAGTCAGCGTGCCGGAACGCGACACCACGCCGATGCGGCCCTTGCGGTGGATATGGCCGGGCATGATGCCAATCTTGATTTCATCGGGGGTAATCAGCCCCGGGCAGTTCGGCCCGATCAGCATGGTGCGCTTGCCCCGCATCCTGTAACGCGTGCGCAGCATGTCGTGCACTGGAATGCCCTCGGTGATGCAGATCACCAGATCGAGGTCCGCCTCGACCGCCTCGTCGATTGCCGCTGCCGCATAGGGGGGTGGCACATAGATCACCGACACGGTCGCGCCGGTTTGCGCCCTGGCTTCGGCCACGCTGTTATAGATCGGGATATCCTCAAAACTCTGGCCGCCCTTGTTCGGCGTGACACCCGCAACAAAACATTCGGCGCCATTCGCATATGCCTTGCAGTTGACGGTATGAAACTGGCCTACCTTGCCGGTCATGCCCTGGGTCATCACCCTGGTATTCTTGTCGATCAGTATGGACATTACGCACTCCTCGCAGCATCGACTACTTTTTGGGCTGCGTCCGCCATGTCGTTGCCGGAAATAATCGGCAAGCCCGATTCAGCCAGTATCTTCTTGCCCAGTTCGACATTAGTCCCCTCCAGTCGCACCACCAGCGGCACCTTGAGATGCACTTCACGCGCCGCTGCCACCACACCCTCGGCGATCACGTCGCACTTCATGATTCCGCCGAAAATGTTAACCAGAATGGCCTTGAGGTTGGGGTTCTTGAGCATCAACTTGAACGCCTCGGTGACCTTTTCCTTGTCTGCTCCGCCGCCGACATCGAGAAAATTCGCCGGATTGCCACCATAAAGCTTGATGATATCCATGGTCGCCATCGCCAGCCCCGCGCCGTTTACCAGGCAACCGATGTCGCCATCCAGTGAGATGTAGCTCAGGTCGAACTTTGATGCCTCGATCTCAGCCGGGTCTTCCTCGTCCAGATCGCGCATTGCTATGATCTCGGGATGGCGATATAGCGCGTTGCTGTCGAAGTTGAATTTGGCATCCAGTGCCAGAACTCGCCCGTCGGCAGTCAGCACCAGCGGATTGATTTCCGCCAGCATCGCATCTTTGTCGACAAAACAGCGATACAGATCCTGCATTAGCTTTACCGCCTCGCCCTTGGCTGTATCGGGAATGCCAATCTCATGCGCGGCGCGTGCCGCATCCTCGGCAGTCAGCCCGGCAACCGGGTCGATACGCAGGGTGTGGATTTTCTCCGGGTTGTGCGAGGCCACCTGCTCGATCTCCATGCCGCCCTCGCTGCTGGCCAGCAAAGCCACGCGCTGTGCGCTGCGATCGATCACCATGCCCAGATAGTATTCCGTGCTGATCTGCGCCCCCTCTTCGACCAGCAAGCGCCGCACCACCTGGCCGTCTTTTCCGGTCTGGTGAGTGACCAGATGCATGCCCAGAATCTGCTGCGCCGCATTGCGGACTTCATCTATCGAGCGCGCCACCTTTACCCCGCCGCCCTTGCCGCGTCCGCCGGCATGTATCTGTGCCTTGACCACCCACAGCGCCCCGCCCAGTTGCTGCGCAGCGGCCACTGCTTCATCGACGCTGAGGCACGCCACCCCAAGCGGAGTAGGCACCCCGAACTGGCGCAGAATTTCCTTGCCCTGATATTCGTGAATTTTCATAATGTTCGCTTATAAGTATCGATAGCCGGAACAGAACCGCACCGTGGCTGGGCACGGTACGCAATCTTACCGAATAATCGGTTAACGGGCGGGGAATCATTCTGCCAAAATTATTCCTGGACTGGCTTGGTCAGGATTGAGCAGGTGATGGCTGACGATAGCCAGGCATTGCTTCACAACAGAGGTGCAATGAAGGAGATGAATTCGCTGATAATCTCTTCCCCATGCCCCGCGTCTTTCATCTCCCACTTGATCGTATTGAGCAGCTTCGCTTTTTTATAGATATTCAGCTTGCGCTTCGAAGAAAACGTACGTATACGAACGATCAGGCTGTCAAATTTTCTCTGATACTCCTTTTTCGGGATTGCCTTTCCCTTGCGCTCCGCGGGTGGAAGCAGGCGGTTGATCTCGCGTACTATCTCATGCGCAAACAAAACTGGTTCGTTAGCGTTAAACCATTCAAATATCATATTGAAGCTCCGGACATGTTTCTGAAATAATCAAGCATATTTGCTGCAATTAACGGTCCTGCAAACAATCAGGCGTTTCTCATCCAGACAGCAACCAAGTTGGTTAAGTCTAACAAATATCATCCTGAAAAGGTTATCAGATGGGCATATTCAACCGATTGCGCAGCACTGCACCGCCCCGTGGCAACGACAGCAAGGCCGACTCGTCCGCACAGCAGGCAACCCGCCTGATCGAACAGGGCCATGCGCTGCAGGCGCAGGGCCGCCTCGATGAGGCAATGCAC
>JAJDNO010000057.1 GCA_022340615.1 Gallionella sp.
GCTGCGCAGTCGTTCCGCAACACGCTTGACCTTGCCCGGCACGCAGAACGACTGGGCTACCGACGCTACTGGCTGGCCGAACATCACGGCATGCCGGGCATCGCCAGCGCCGCAACCGCAGTGCTGATCGGGCATGTCGCCGGCGGCACTTCGACGATACGCGTCGGCGCAGGCGGCATCATGCTGCCCAATCATGCGCCGCTGGTGATCGCCGAACAGTTCGGCACGCTGGAATCGCTGTATCCGGGGCGCATCGACCTCGGTCTCGGCCGCGCGCCGGGTTCGGACCAGCTCACCGCGCGCGCGTTGCGCCGCAATCTCGCCGCCGATCCCAACCAGTTTCCGCAGGATGTCGCCGAACTGATGGACTACTTCGCGGCGGCAAAACGCCATGCGGTCCGTGCGGTGCCGGGCGCCGGGTTGCATGTGCCGATCTGGATCCTCGGTTCCAGCCTGTACGGCGCGCAACTGGCCGCGGCCCTTGGGCTGCCCTATGCATTCGCTTCGCATTTTGCGCCGGAGCAGATGATGCAGGCGATCGCGCTGTATCGCGCCACCTTCAAACCGTCTGAGCAACTGGACAAGCCTTACGTGATGCTCGGCTACAACGTGTTTGCGGCGGACACGGATGAGGAAGGACAACTGCTCGCCACCTCGATGCAGCAGGCATTCGTCAACCTGCGCAGCGGCTATCCCAAGCGCCTGCAACCGCCTCAGCGGGGATATCTGGACACCATCCCTCCGCAATTCCGCGACATGCTCGACGACGTGCTGTCCTGTGCGGCGATCGGCTCACCCGACACAGTCCGGCTCTCGCTGCAGGAATTCATAGAACGTACAGGCGCTGACGAATTGATGATCACCTCGCAAATCTTCGAACATTCCGCCCGGCTGCGCTCCTACCAGATCACCGCAGACCTTCGTACTTCGCCGGAGTGAGTGAAGCACCCGGGCAGTAATGGAGCAGCTGCGGAATTACCGGGCAGGCGATGGAACCAAATCGGAAAAACTCAGTCGGACCAATGCGCTGAGCGTTGGAAATAACATTATTTACTCCAAGGAGACTAAAGATGGCAGAGATGACTGAACAGGACAAGCATTATAATATGATCGGTAGTCTGGTAATGACGGGCTTGGCAATTATTGCCGGATCTGCCCTGGCAATTGCCTGTTGGGCCGGACTTACGTAGGATGCAGCTGGCGCAGGATGCAGTTGGCCTGTATCAAGACAGCCGGTTATCAGCCGGCTTTTTCAACTCGATAGAAATGTCAATCAAATGAATCAAATTCTGCAATACCTGAAACAGAACGGGGAAAGACTCGATGCCGAAATCGCTGAAGCAGCCGGTCTTTCGCTTTCCAAAACGCGCCACTATCTTGAAGAACTCGCTGCCAAGGGCGAGGTGGTTGCCTACCACTCGACTCGCTTCGAGGACGGCGAGAAAATTATCGGAATACGGTGCAGGCTGGCCGGGATCACGCCGCAATCTGCCCCTGGCCGCAAGTCGAAAGCGTCAAAAGCTTCGTAATTTCTTACCGGTTTTCAGCCGCACATCCAGCTTGCGATCGTGCCGCGCTGGATTCCGGGAGCGTCCAGCGATCGCAATGGTCAGCGGATACCGCCTGCACACTTGGGAGGCGAAGCTTGCGCCGGTTCATTTCCTGAACAGCCAGAACAGTATGGACAGCACCGCGGAAATAATGATGCTGGTTGTTATCGGCGCGTAAAAACTGAATCCCTTGCGCTCGATATAAACGTCGCCGGGAAGGTGACCGATGCCCATTCTGGACAGCCATGGCCATGCGATTCCGGCAACGATGAAAATGATGCCTGTGATGATCAACCATCTCGTCATGTTGTCCGCTTCCGCATTGCCCGCTTCTGTATTCCGGGCATCAGCAACCCGTGGCAGACGATAGATCCATGTCGTTATGGTCGGCTTTCATAACCTTGTCTATCCGTACCCGCAGGCAACGCGCCTCGGTCTTGCCATCGTTTTCGGTCGACACCTTGAATACGGTGGTCTCCTCATTGGACACGACGAAAGTATGCGTTTCATTCGCATTGATCTTCGTCGGGGGCCACAGGTCCGAAATCGCACTGCAGTGCACATCGTCCTTGCAAAGATCCAGCTTCGCGGGCCGGCCCAGATCGTTGATCAGATTAATCTTTGCAACGTGCGATTCGGGGGAACAGGCCGAGATGATGCACAGCGGCAGCACGGTCACACAGATCAGGAATATTCTCGGCACTCGTTTCATTTCTCCCCCGGCAGTTGCAATATTGCATTGAGCTTGGTCATGCAGCCCGTGATTTTAGTTCCGCGACCGGTACCCGGCGCCGATGATACTTTGTCTACCCGAAAGCCACATGTGATTTCACTGGCTAGTACAATATGTCAATAATAACTCCATGGAACCAACTCACAAATGAAAATGAACGACATGCTGATAGCCGATCCCGAAACCCGACTCGTCGTGAACGAGGGTGAAATTCTTGACCAGTTGCTGCAACTGCAGGACGCAACGGTACTGGAGCTGGGCTGCGGAAAGGCGGAGAAGACCCGCATCGTCGCAAAGCAGGCAGCTTCGGTGCTCGCACTGGAAGTGGATGAAATACAGCTCGCGAAAAACCTCGCCGTCACCGACCTGCCCAATGTGCGCTTTGCGCATGGCGGTGCAGAGGAGATTCCGGCACCCGATGCGAATTTCGACATCGTGCTGATGTTCAAATCGCTGCATCACGTGCCCACCGGACTGATGGACCGCGCTTTTGCCGAGATACGCCGCGTGCTGAAGCCGGGCGGCGTGGCCTATATCTCGGAACCGGTTTATGCAGGCGAATTCAATGAGGTCCTGAAGCTCTTCCATGACGAGCAGGCGGTGCGCGAGGCAGCCTTCGCGGCTGAGAAGCGGGCGGTTGCATCAGGCCAGCTGGCACTGGCTGGACAGAAATTCTTTATGCAGCCAATGCACTTTTCGGACTTCGCACAGTTCGAGGAACAGGTGCTCAAGGTCACTCACACGGAGCACAAATTGTCTGATGAGACTTATCAAAAGGTGCACTCCAGATTCAACGGCTATATGGCTGCTGATGGCGCAACCTTCCATATGCCGATACGCGTTGATTTGCTGAAAAAACAATAAGTAAGGAACCCCCGGCAAAGGCTGACGGCCGAGGATCGCCTGATTGAATGGAAAGAAGCTTCGCCATCGAAATCAAATCGGAATGGCAAGGCTCAAACTCGGATTCGGATATGAAACAGCCGATAGAACCTGGCCTCATCACTGAACTACAGCCCATGGATAATTTTATCCGTGAGCTTGATGCTGCGGTTGAGACGCATATGGACTGGACGCGCCGGGTAATGCGATGCGCCGTGCTGCACACCTCCCCCGGCAATGATGTGCTTGATCCCATGGCACATACTCTCTGCCACTTTGGCCGCTGGTTTAAGTCGAGGGCGCCTGATTTTGAGAATTTGAATGCGCGGAAGACGCAGCGGGTCATCGTCGTACATCGCGCCATGCACGATTCCATCCGGTCCATCTGTGCCAATGTGCTGGCTGGGCGACCCGGGGAAAGCGCTGACCTTGATGCTTTCGAACAGACACAAACTGAATTGATCAAGTTGCTTGCTGAGTTCAAGACGCAGGTCCTATCCACCGCAGCACGACAGGACCAACTAACCGGGCTGCCTATGCGCTTCGGGATTGAACAGGAATATTTAAAATTTCAAAAATTGCGCGCGCGCCACAATCTGCTGCTGTATGTCGCGATGATCGATATAGACCACTTCAAGAAAGTCAACGATACATATGGCCATCCGGTGGGTGACATCGCATTGCGTCATGTGGCGGACACACTCAAACGCAACCTGCGCGACAATGACACCCTGGTCCGCTTTGGAGGCGAAGAATTTCTCCTGCTGATGCTTGCAGATTCCCCCGAGGAATCAACCGCAGCCTCAGCGCGTCTGATCAATGCAGTACGAAGCGCGCCCGTTAAAATCAGCCAGGATACTCAGCTGACATTGACCGTTACCATGGGAATTGCCCGTGCGACAGATGATGAACAATTGGGTGCTGTAATAGCGCGTGCAGACAGGTCACTTTACGAAGGGAAAAGGGCCGGGCGTGACCGCTATATCTATGCACATGGCTGAACCGTTGGCCTGCCCCCCTTCGCGCGCAGACGGTATGCCGGAGGCCATGCAATTGTGAGCCCGAAATCCAAAGGTCCGATAACGGACTTGAACCAGTATTAGACCGGAATCGCATTGCGCCCATTGCCAACGCACCACCCTGAAAAAGGAGCATGAAAAATGATGAAAATACCGCAAGCATGCCTGTTGGCCGCTTCCCTGATCCTGGCCGCCCAGACCTGTGCCGCTGACGAGGACACGCGAATCAAGGTGGATTTGCCCGCGATGATGAAAACCCACATGCTGCACAGCATGCGCGACCATCTTCTGGCGGTGCATGAAATCCAGGTGGCGCTCGCAAAAGGAGCGTTCGACAAGGCTTCGGACATCGCAGAGAACCGTATCGGCATGAGTTCTCTGGAATCCCATAACGCAGCCCACATGGCGCCTTTCATGCCCGAGGGGATGCAGAACATCGGCACTGAAATGCATCACGCTGCGAGCCGCTTCGCGATGACTGCCAGCGAAGGCGACTTGCCCCGCTCGCTGGCTGCGCTGTCCAAAGTCACCGAGCAATGCGTGGCCTGCCACATGACTTACCGGGTTAACTGATCGGCCGGCCATTTGCCTGAACGGTGATCAGGACTTGCCCCCTTGATTTTTGACCGGCGGCGCGGCAAAGTAAGCATGCAAGTCCGTAATCCCTTCGCCGCTGCAAATTCACGGCGACAGTCAAACCTAATTTGAACAGGGGGCCTACAGATGAAAACCAGAATGATTGCAATCACCACAGTGTGCCTTTTTTCAGTTGCCGCCGGCAATCCGGCGCTCGCCGCAGCCGGCACCGGACAACCGCTGACAGTGAACATCAAGCGACTGTCGCTGGATACCGCGTTGCGTATCGGCAAGGCTGCTATCGACAAATGCCGCAAGGAAGGCGTCTCGGTCACCGTCACCGTCATCGACCGCGGCGGACATCCGCAAGTCGTCTTGCGCGATACGCTGGCGATGGACGTTTCGATACCGATCAGCCTGAAAAAGGCCTACACGGCGATGGAATTCAATTCCCCGACCTCCACAATGGATGATCGCTTCAAGGGTTCCTACAATGTGCCGAAGATAGACGATTTGCTGATATCGGCCGGTGGTATCCCGATCAATATCGCCGGCAATATCATGGGCGGAATCGGGGTCAGCGGAGCGCCTTCGGGACTGACAGACGAAACCTGCGCGATGGCCGGCCTTGCGGCGGTGCGCGACGACCTGGAGATGGAATAACCCGGCTGAAAGCGGCAGCACGGCTCATTGATAAGATTCAAACGATGCCGCCAGGCCGACAGACCAGGCATGCCGGTAATACTGGGTGACGTTGGTGTTGTATCCGGTTTGCGCCCACAGGATGATGGGCAAGCCCATCAGGTTGCTGAGCGGGGTAAAACCCAGTTCGGCGCGGAACGTATTCCAGTGAGCGATATTGCGGTAGCCGGTGGTGTAGAACAGGCTGGCTCCCTTGAACCAGCTCCAGTCGACATCGCGCGTGACCTTGAGGCGTATGCCGTCGACCTGGCTGATGTGGGTGATCGAACGCGGCGCTTCCCACGGGAAATATTCCTCGCTGCCCTTCTGCAGCAAGCCATAGGACAGAAAATATCTCAGGTCGATATCCATCGAATTCCTGCCCTCCGCTTCAAAATGCAGATGCCGCCGGTAAGAAAGATAGTCCCATCCGCGGCTGATGTAATCCTGCGCGACCGCGGAGCCGCCCACGCTCGCCGCAGTTGAATTGAACACCGCGACTGTATCGACATACTGGCCATTCGATTCGTGCGCATAGCCGATATCGTAATAATCCTGCTTGCTGTCCGCGGTACCCAGTTTCTCGCCAGTGGACTTCGACGTATAGACGCGGAAATAAATCTTGGGGTTGAACTGTTTGGTCACGACAGGGGAGGAATGGCGCGTCGAGCCGCTGTACTGCCCCATCCGTGCGGTAAACGAAAAGAACGGCAGCATGTCGAACTTGTGCCCTTCCTGCAGCGCCTCGTAGAACAGCGGATAGCGCAACGACACGGTGAAATCCATGAAACAGGCATGCTCGTAGCTGTCGCGCGTGCATCCCAGCCTGTTGGGTTCGTCGGAAGAAAGCAATGCCAGCGGATTGGCCTCATGCAGCATCGGTTTGCCGCTTTGTACCGCTTCCTGGGCATGGCCGGCCGCAGGAAACCAGAACGCAGCCAGCAGGACCGCGAAGCTTATGCCACGCATCATTTTTCTTCCTCTAAGAAATTCAGACCGGCTTGAACCGCTGATTCCGGCAACAAGCCCGCAGTAACAGGATTGCATTCAGCATCAATTCATTCCGTCCAGGCTCGCGCATTCTATCTCCTTTGCGCCCACTTTTTGATGCTAGTATTAAATATGATTTTCGCCAGGCCCTGAAGAGCATGGCACCTCTGATCACCGCTTAAGGAACAGACCCATGCGTATCGGATTCATCGGCATCGGCAACATGGGCAGCGAAATGGCCCGCCACCTGCTCGCCGCCGGACACACGATCACCTGCTATGCGCGCGGCGCACGTTCGCGCGAACGCGCGACCGGCCTTGGCCTGGAGATAGCCGACACACCGGCCAAAGTCGCAACGGCCAGCGAGGTGGTATTCACCATCGTGACTGCCGGCAGGGATGTCGAAGCGCTCGCGCTCGGCCCGGACGGACTGGTGCACGGCGCGCGGCCCGGGCTGATCCATGTGGACATGAGCACGATCTCGCCGGCGATCACGCGCAGCGTTGCCGCGCAGCTGCGCAAACGCGGCATCGCGATGCTGGATGCGCCGGTCTCGGGCGGCGTCGCGGCGGCAAAGACCGCGTCGCTGACTTTCTTTGTCGGTGGCGAGACCGGGGAATTCGGGCAGGTGCGGCCGCTGCTGGAACAGATGGGCAAGGCGATCTTCCTGATGGGTCCATCCGGCACCGGACAAGTCACCAAGCTTGCCAACCAGATCTGCCAGCTCGCCAATCTGCAGGGCACTGCCGAAGCGCTGCTGTTTGCGAGCGCGCAGGGCGCGGACGCGGCCAGGGTGCGCGAAGCGGTAATGGCCGGCTATGGTGGCAGCCGCATGCTCGATGTGCTCGGCAAGAAAATGGTTGATCGCGACTTCGCGGCAGGCATCGTTGCCGCGCTGCACCACAAGGACATCGGTGTTGCGCTCGACATCGCGCACGAGAGCGGCCTTGCGCTGCCGGTCACCGCGCAGGTGATGCAGCAATTGAACGCGCTGATGGGCAGCGGTTTCGGCGAACAGGACACCAGTTCGCTGCTGCTGGTGCTCGAACAGATGGCGCGGAAAAAATAGCAAATCCGGAGATCCGGGAAACCGGCCGTTACTGCAGCAGCATTGTCCGCAGTATCACCCGCTGTCGATTTTGACTGTGTGGGGACGGATCATCTCGCTTGCCAGCTTACGCCCACCGCCATTTCGATCACATGATATTTCCCGCCGGAAAAATTGCCATGGCTGTACCGCAGCTGCGGTTCCAGCATCAGTTGTTCCGAGATCGGGTATTCATAGCCGGTTCCGACAAACCAGGATCCGCCGTTCTCGCGTCCGCTGACTGTCGGTGTGTTGTTTACATACGAAGTGATTCCCGCTCCGCCGGTAACATAGACCGGCGAATCGTCCATCGGAAAATAATTGATGAATGCAGAGAAATTGCTGATCGATTCGCCCTTGGCGGGGTCGTTGAAGTTATACGACTTGAGCGTCCAGCCGTTTAATTCGAGTCCGATCAACGCGTAGGGCGTCGCTGCATATCCCGCCCTGAAACCCAGCGCCAATGCATTCTCCGAACGGCCGGCGCTGTTGTTCGCATCCAGGCTGACGTGCCCTAGCCCGGCCCATCCCCCGAACAGGAATTTATCGGGCTTCAGATACGACTCAGCATGAACAGGCTGCATGCCGACACAGCAAATCAGCACAATTGCAGCAGGAACCTTGCTCCATTGACTTGCGCTCATCGGGCACCCCCTTTCACAGTTATTGTGTAACCGCCGATGAAATTTGCAATCGGCATTCGTCCTATGAAATATATGCTGTTTATCCTATATATCTTCCGCCAGACAAGGGTTTAGCATATTCACCGAAAATGTGGCTTCACTACCTTTCCGCTGGCCTGATTTACAAATTCTGAATTGACCTCCCTGCTTTGCCGGGCGCTGTCCCGGCAATTTTTTTGTCGCTGTGGTGATGTCTCAGTGAGAGTAAGATAACGGGCCACACCAAGATCATGGCATCGCGGCAACCGGCAGAATGCCGCAGCGATTGCCTTCCAGTTATCGATCATCCGGGAGAAACAGATGGCAACAGCAACAGTGAAAGTCGAACAAATCAGCAGTACTGCATCGAAAGGATATGCGCGCGGACACGAAGTGGTCATGGACAGGCCGGAGGCGAAGGGCGGAACCAACCAGGGCATGATGGGCGGCGAGGCGTTACTGGCTGGTCTGGGCGGTTGTTTCATGAGCAACTTGCTGGCTACCGCGAGGGCCAGGAACATCGAATTGACCGATGCCCGCGCGGATATCGAAGGGGATATGGCCGATGCGCCGTCGCGCTTTATCGCGATCCGGATGTCGGTATCCGCCCGCTGCAATCCGCCTGAGGAACTTAACAAGCTGGTCACTATTGCCGAACGGGGCTGCATCGCGGCCAATACCCTTCGGACTGCGGTCGACCTGAGCATTCAGGTGGTCTGAACAGGCTGGCCGGTTCTCCTAGCCGGTCTGCTTCAATAACCAGTACATGATCCACGCACCAACGATCACACCGATAATGAATATCTGAATGCCTCCGGCCGGATGCGATTCGGGCCGGGTGTTTTGCAGGTCGGGCTGCAGAGATTCCCAATCGCGGATTATTCTCCTGGCCTCCTCGTAGTCCGCTTCGTTCACCAGCACGCGCACCAGCCCCATCGCCTGCAGAGCGCCGACCCCGCCCTGCAGATACTCGCCCTCGATGCGTCCCACGATGCGCTGCTGCGCGAGCAGGTCCAGAATCATGTGGGCATCCAGCCCGGTAGAAGCCTCATATACGTTTTTCATCGTTGTTGGAACAGGATCAATACGTCACGCCAGCAGCCGATACATCGCGGTGGCCAGCGCAAACACCGAAATGATCAAGGCGAGAATGGCGAACACCAGCACCCACTGGTGGCGCCTGTCCGCAAGCGTTGCGCCCCTCTCCAGCGCCGCAACGGTATTCTGCAGCTGAACTGCCAGTTCCTTGATATGTGCATCGTTCGCGGATGCGGCCGCCTGGAGTTCGGTTATCTGCTGTTGCAATAATGCCGTCTGGTTGGTGGACGTATCGCTGCTTTTGTTGGTAAATACCGGCGCGGCGGCCGAGACGATCGTGCCGACATAGGGCAGGACGGACTTGATTACGGGGAGCAGCCAGCCAGGCATGGTTGTATCCTAAGGGTAAGCAACTGACCTTACGGCCAGCGCGGTTGAAAACAGGGGAAAGGTGGTTCCGTCAGTTCTGCCGGACGCTTCCGGAATCCAGCAATTTTTCCCGATAAAATACAGCTTTGCACCCGCATACCGGCATATCCGGCTGTGCTGCGCGCCGATTTCGCTATTGCTGCAACGATTCCGGAATTGCAATGGTTTTGTCATGTAATCCATACAGACTCCCCATATAGGATAATATATCGAACTCGGCCCTCATAAAACTGTCCATCCCCATCGTTTGGCAGCTTATTACCGGATATGCATATGAAAATCAAACTAAACTGGATGCTGCTGGCATTTGCGCTTGCCGCATTCAATGTAACACAGGCTACCGCACAGCTGATGCCGCTGGAACAGCAGGCGCAGGCTGCGCTGCTGTCCGCAAAAGTGCTGGGCCACTACAGCTATCGTAACATCCCGCTCGACGACCATCTTTCGTCGCAGATATTCGACAACTACCTGAAGCAGCTGGATAGCGAAAAGATCTTCTTCCTGCAGGCCGACATCGACCAGTTCGCCTATGCGCGCAACAAGCTCGATGATGCGATTCTCAACGAGAACCTGAGCATCCCGTTCGGCATATACAACCTGTACCAGCAACGCATTGCGGAACGCTACGTGTATGCACGTTCGCTGCTGAAGAAAGGTTTCGATTTCACCAAAAAGGAAAGCTACCAGTTCACCCGCAAGGATGCGCCCTGGGCGAAATCGGAGGCAAAACTGAATGACCTGTGGCGCAAGCGCGTCAAGAACGACTGGCTGCGCCTCAAACTGGCAGGCAAGGACAGAAAGAGCATCGTCGAAACGCTGGACAAGCGCTATCAGAATGCACTGGACAGCCTGTCCAAGGTGAACAGCGAGGACGTGTTCCAGCAATTCATGAACGCCTATGCAATGTCGATCGACCCGCACACCAATTATTTCGGGGTACGCGCTTCGCAGGAATTCGACATTTCGATGAAGCTGTCGCTGGTCGGCATCGGTGCCGAGCTCTATGACAAGGACGAATACACCACAATCAAGGAATTGCTGGCGGGTGGTCCCGCCGCGCTGTCCGGCAAACTGAAACCCGGCGACCGCATCGTCGGAGTCGGACAGGGAGAAGTGGGCCCGATTACCGACGTGATGGGCTGGCGCATTGACGATGCCGTGGCGCTGATACGCGGCACCGAGGATTCCGTGGTGCGGCTAGACGTGCTGCCAGCGGAAGCCGGCCCCGACGGCACGCACAAAATGGTCACACTGGTCCGCAAGAAGATCACGCTGGAAAAGCAGGCTGCCAGAAAATCGATCATCGATGTCAAGGACAGGGGCGTCACCCGCCGCATCGGCGTGATCTCGCTGCCCGAGTTCTACCAGGATTTCGCCGCCCGTCTGAACGGCGACAAGAACTACAAAAGCGCAACCCGGGACGTCTCGCGTCTGCTGAGCGAACTCAAAAAGCAAAAGGTGGACGGCATACTGGTCGACCTGCGCAACAACGGCGGCGGATCTCTGGATGAAGCCATCGAGCTGACCGGCCTGTTCGTCGGCAAAGGTCCGGTCGTGCAACAGCGCGACTCCAGCGGAAACATCACGGTGGACAACGATAGCGATGCCGTTCCCGCCTGGACCGGTCCGCTTGGCGTGCTGATCAATCGCGGCTCGGCTTCAGCATCGGAAATATTCACCGCGGCGATACAGGATTACGGCCGCGGCGTGGTGATCGGCGAGACCAGCTTCGGCAAGGGTACCGTTCAGACCGTGGCCGATCTCGACCAACTGGTAAAAAACGACAAGCCGGAATTCGGCGAGGTCAAGATGACCATCGCCCAGTTTTTCCGCATCAATGGCGGCACCACCCAGCAGCGCGGCGTCACGCCGGACATCACCCTGCCATCGCTGTCCGACAAGAACGATTTTGGCGAATCCACCTTCGACAATGCACTGCCCTGGTCGCAGATCAAGGCAGCCGACTACAAACCGGATGGCAACCTGAGCAGCATCATTCCGCTGCTGATCGCGAGCCACGACAAACGCATCAGCCACGACAGGGACTTCAAGTACCTGGAAGAGGATATCGCCGACTTCAACAAAATGCGCCGCACCAACCTGATCTCGCTGAACGAAGCGGAGCGACGCAAGGAACGCGAAGCACAGGAAGCGCGCGACGCATATCGCGAAAAAAACGGGACCAGCCAGTCCGGCAAGTCTGTCGCCGCACAGGCATTCCAGGATGACGGCATGCTTTCCAGCGAACGCAATCTCAGCACCGAACTGGCCATAGAACACGCCAACCGGAATGCCAAGGATATCCTGCTCGGCGAAGCGGCTCATATCGTCAGCGATGAAGCCAGGCTGTTGAGCTCCGATTCCAGGCTCGCGTCCAGCAACCTGCACTAGCACGGCAGGCGCTGCTGGCGCGCTCAGCTTCGTTGACCGGCTGAGCGGCTCGGTACGATATTCCTTCCATCCGATTTACCGGGGATTTCACTTTGCTCGCCAACACCACCGCCCGACCCGCTCCCGATTTCGCACTGTTCAATCTCGGCTTCCGCCCCTTCTTCCTGCTGGCGTTCATCTATGCGCTGGTCACGATATTTATCTGGGGTGGCATTTTTGTCTATGGCTGGCCGGAGCCGCACCTGCCGTTCTCGCCCGCCTACTGGCATGCGCATGAAATGATATTCGGCTACGGCATTGCAGTAGCCGCCGGATTCCTGCTGACTTCGGTGCGCAATTGGACCAACATCCCGACGCTCAGCGGCTATCCGCTCGCAGGCCTGGCCGGATTGTGGCTCGCGGCCCGGGCGGTCGAGTGGATCATACCAAGCCGGATATGGCCGATGATGGTGCTGGATCTGCTGTTCGATGCGTGGCTGATCGTGGCGGTGTTCACCCCGATCCTGCGTGCGAAGCAGCGCGGCCAGATCGGCATCGCATCCAAGCTGGTGCTGCTGATGCTGGCCAACCTGGTGTTTTATCTCGGCGTGTCGGGCGTGCTGGAACAGGGCATCGCGTGGGGTCTGTATTCCGGACTGTATTTTCTGCTCGCACTGATGTTCAGCATGGCGCGGCGCGTGATGCCGTTCTTCATCGAGCGCGGCGTCGGCTATCCGGTGCAGCTGAAAAACCGGCTGTGGCTGGATCGCGCGATCATCTTCCTGTTCCTGCTGTTCTGGCTTGCCGACGTGTTCTGGCGGCATGCGGACACCACCGCGCTACTCGCCGCCCTGCTGTTCGCCGCGCATGCGCTGCGGCTGGCGGGGTGGCATACCCGGGGCATCTGGAAAAAGCCGCTGCTGTGGGTGCTGTACATCGGCTACGCCTGCGCGGCTTCAGGATTCCTGATCAAGGCGATCACCCCATTCGTGTTTCTGCTGCCCTTCCTCGACCTGCACGCATTTGCGGTCGGCGGCATCGCGCTGATGACGGCCGGCATGATGGCGCGCATCTCGCTCGGCCACACCGGCCGAGATATCCAGCGGCACTCGCGATTGCTCGTGCCAGCGTTCGCATCCCTGATCGCGGCTTTTGTCGCCCGGGTGGTGCTGCCGATGATCGCACCGCTGCAATACACGCTGTGGATAGCCTTCGCGCAGGCGGCCTGGCTGCTCTCCTTTGCGCTGCTGGTCTGGGTGTATGCCCCGTTTCTGGTCAAACCGCGCGCAGACGGAATGCCCGGCTAGCCTGTCCCGAAGCACCCGCTTTCGCTTCACCCTGTTTTCATCATGGACATCATTGACTACACAGGGTTTTCCTGTATATTAGTTATTACTAATATGTAATTTCAACCGAACAGGAACAACGAACATGAACGCAAACAGCATCAAGGAAATAGAAGCGCACGAACTCGCCCAGTGGGTGAACGACAGCAACCACAAACTGCGCGTGATCGACGTGCGCCAGTTGCAGGAGATCGCGATGGGCACCGTACCCAAAGCGGAAGCCCTGCCGCTGCATACGCTGCCGGAAAGAATCAACGAGCTATCCCCCGCAGAAAAACTGGTATTCATCTGCCGCAGCGGCGCACGGTCGGCCCAGGCCTGCATGTACCTGCAGCAATACGGGTTCTCGGACGTCTACAACCTGCGCGGCGGAATGATGGGCTGGATGCAGTACGGGCTGCCGGTCGGCTGACCGAACTTCGGCATCTGGAGAAAGCCGTCCTCGGTACAAACTGCAGCCCAGCCCTGTAAAGCAGCGGTAATTTTCGCAATCCATTTTGCGCACTGCACCGGTTTGCACACTGATCCGGACCCGCTCCAAGTTCGCAATCTGCCGGCGAAACTTTCCCTTGCCATGCATGTCGGGGATAAGTAACCTGTTCAGGTGACCATCACTGCGATGGCCGTTTACCCGAGAGGAGGACAGAAAATGCGCAAACTGCTAATTGTGTTATCAGTGCTGCTTTTTCCGGTAAGCGCAGCACAAGCGGAAGTCAGCGTCGGGATCGGTATCAGCGTACCCGGCCTCAGCATCGGGATCAACATGCCGGCTTACCCGAGGCTGGTCCGGGTGCCGGGTTACCCCGTCTACTACGATCCCTATGTGGATTTCAATTTCTTCTTTTACGATGGACTGTACTGGGTGTTCTATGGCGACGACTGGTATGTCAGCAGCTGGTACAACGGGCCGTGGCAAATGGTGGCCCGCAATTATGTGCCGGTGTACGTGCTGCGCATCCCGGTGCGCTACTACCGCCGGCCTCCGCCGTATTTCCGAGGCTGGCTTCCCGACGCGCCGCCGCACTGGGGCGAACGCTGGGGCCGCGACTGGGAACAGCACCGCAGCGGATGGGACAAATGGGATCGCCGCACCACCCCGCGCCCCGCACCGTTGCCGTCTTACCAGCGCAGGTTCACCGGAGACAGCTACCCGCGCGTGCCCGAAGTGCAACGGTCGATCGAATCCAAGAAATACCGTTATCAGCCGCGCGAACCGGTGGCGCGCGAGTATTTCCGGCAACAGCAGCCGCGCCGCCAGCCACAGCGCAAGGAAAAGGACCGCGAAAGACGGCACTAGCGAAAACCGGCAGCAGCGGGATACCGGCTCGCTGCTGTTCCGGCCGGATGAACGCAACGACATGTGGATACAAAAAGAGATACAACTCAAAGCCCGGGATCGCGGCTTTCACCTGATCACCGGGGAACTGCTGAGTGAACTGCCCGAACTGCGCAATTTCAGGATAGGCATGATGAACGTGTTCATCATGCACACCTCCGCGTCATTGACCCTAAACGAAAATGCCGACCCGACAGTGCGCGAGGATTTCGAGCGTTATTTCAGGCGCGCGGTGCCCGACGACGATCCCGGCTACCTGCACCGGGACGAAGGACCCGACGACCTGCCTGCGCACCTCAAGTCCAGCATCCTCGGCAGCAGCCTGAACATTCCGGTCGCCGACGGACAGACCCGGCTGGGTACCTGGCAGGGCATCTACCTGTGCGAGCACCGCAACAGCGGCGGCAGCCGGCGGCTGGTCGTGACGATACAGGGCGAACAAGCTTAAGTTATGGATACGCCAACGACACCGGAATCCGCTGTACCTCCCGATGCGCTGCTGTTTGTCGCGCCCGGCTGCCCGCACTGCGCGACCGTGCTGAACGGTCTGAACCAGCTCGCCGGGCAGAAGCTGATTGGCAAGCTGACAGTGGTCGATGTAGCCGAGCATCCCGAACAGGCAGCAGAATACGGCGTGCGCGCCGCGCCCTGGCTGCGCCTCGGCCCCTTCACGCTGACTGGCGCGCACAGCCCGGCCGAACTTCGCATGTGGGCCGACTGGGCGAATGGCGAAGCGGGGACAGCGCACTATGTCGAACATCTGCTTACGCAGGGCAGCTACCCCCAGGCTGCTGCGTTCATCGATGCAGACACGCTGCGGCTCAAACCGCTGCTCGCGATCGTCGCCGATCCCGGCGCCAAACTCGGGGTTCGCCTGGGCGTCAGCGCGCTGCTGGAAGCCCATGCCAACTCGTCGTCGCTGCAGAAGCTGCTCCCGCAGCTGGCCGAACTCAGCCGCCATCCCGACCATCGCGTTCGCGCCGATGCCTGCCATCTGCTCGGCCTGACCGGGAGCCCGTCCGCGCGCGCCCATGTAGAGCTCCGCCTGCACGATGCTCACGAAGAAGTTCGGGAAATCGCGCAGGAAGCGATGGAAGTTCTGCAGAAACAAAACGGTAAAAGGTAATGTCCGCCCCTGGCCTGGCGGACAACAACCCGATCGCAGCGCCGTATCGACTTGCCAAAGCGATGCCATGCAACGCAATGAATCGCTGATCCGCCTCAGAAACCTGCTCATCTCGATGGCGGTATTCGCGGCATTGGTGTTTTATGCATCCCGTTATGCCGAGCCGGTGCTGCGCGTGTCGGTAATGCCCGACCAGCCCCCGCCGGTACTGCGGCGGAAACTGAAACCGCTGACCGATTATCTCGAGCAGCGTATCGGCATCAAGATGGAATTCAGGCCGATGCTGAACGGCGACGCGCTGGTCGACGGGCTGCTCGGCCACCAACTGGATCTGGTCCGTCTCGACGACACTTATCTTGCCCGGGCGCAAGTGCGCAGCAACGGCAGGGTGATTGCGCTGGTGCAGCGTGAAGAACCGTTCGATGACGGATCCGAAGCGATTGCCGCGCCGGGCGATTACACCTGGGCGGTGCGCGCGGACATGGATGCGAATCTTCGTGAAAAACTGACGGATGCATTTCTTTCGCTGAGCAGGAACAGCAACCCGGGCAGGGATATCCTGGATTTGCAGCAGGCCCGCCGCTTCATTCCGGCGCGGGCGGAACGCCGTCCGTTGCTGCAGGCTGATCCTGCGCAGCCATGATCGGCAAATCCTCGCGACGCAGATTGAGCGCCTCAAGCACTTTCAGCGCCGCATAGGCATCGTTTGCCGCATAGCGCATCTGCTGCGGGGTGAGCCGGGGGAGCGCCCAGTTCGACGTGGTCACATGCCGCGACTTCGCAAAGCGGCGGCTCAGCACCAGGCCCACCGCTGCGCGCACACCGATCTCCTTGTGGTAGCCGTCCATGTTGAATACGGTGTTCAGGTCCACCACCCCGCCGAACGCCACGCCCAGTTTCGCGCGAATATGACTGCGGTCCGATCTGAGGCCGAACCCGACCTTGATCAGCCGCTCGGATTGCAGCAGCTCGAGCAGGAACGGCAATCCTTCCGCACGATGCAGCTGGAACAGGTAGGCACGGTCGTGCAGCGCAAACTGGACCAGGTGCGGACCTTCACTGATGTCGCCGGCGACGAAGGTCGGCTTCGATTCGGTATCGAAGCCGACAATGCCCGCCGCGTTGATCTCGGCAGCGGCGGAAGCGAATTCGTCCGGCTCGGACGGCACATGGATGCGGTCGAGTTCCAGGCCGGCAAACGGCTCCAGAAGCGCAATCTCTTCCCGGGTCGGGACAGCTTTACTCACCTGGTCAATTCCGCTGACGGAACCGGTATCGCGCGTGGCGCAGGCTCAAGGTTCATTTGCGGCGCGCCGTGCGGCGCTCGACCGGAGCGTTGAACTTCCTGAAATTTTCCTCCGCCAGTTTCAGCGCGGTGATGTCGTTGATGATGGCCATGAACCCGGCGCCACCCTGATCCGGTTTCATCAACTGCAGGCTGATCTCGACCGGATAGCTGCTGCCGTCGCTGCGCGCCTGGATGGTCTGGTAGCTGACCGAATCCTGCTCGCCGCGGCGCAGCGGCTCGATCAGCGCGCCGAAGACTTCGATGCCCATTTCCGGGTGCAGCGACAATATGTCCTTCTGCCGGATTTCTGCGAGCGTGTAGCCGGTATGCTTCAGCGCATAATCGTTCGCAAAGCTGATCTGCAGCGTTTCGGCATCGAACAACAATATTTCGTTCGGGCTCCGTTCATTCAGCGCCTGTTCGTATTTATGCCTGAGCACTTCGCGGCGCTGCTCCGTGCTCCACGCGCGGCGGCGGCGGAACGACATGCCGTAGAAGACAACGATGCCAATCATCATCAGCGCCAACAGGAAATAGGTGTCGTGCAGCCTGGCCAGCCATGCCGCCCTGACTTCCGACATCGGCATGTCGACAAACAGCGTGGCTGGAAAGTGCTTCAGGCGTTGCAGCGCGCGCAGGTCTGCGGTACGGCCGTTGCCGTCCGGCATCTCGATGAGGCCTTGCTGCGGGTATTTTTTCGCGCGCAGATAAGCGGTCATTGCGTCCTCCGCGGGCTGACCATAGAGAATGTCCTGTCTCGCCGCACCCGGTTCGGGATAGCGGCTGACCAGGTAGCCGTCATCGCGTACCAGGCCCAGCGCGGAAATCTTCGGGATGGCCGTGTCGACCCAGTAAGTCTGCAGAAAGTTGGCCGGCAGATTGGCGCTGATGATGTAAACCAGCTTGCCGGTCCGGTCGGTCACCGCATAACGCGCGGCAACGACCCAGCGCTTGTCGATATTGCCCGCCACCGGCCGGCCGATCACAAGCCTCGCGCTCTGTTGCAATTCGCCGCGGAATTTCATGAATACCGGATCGCCTGCGAGCGTGGGCATATCCGGGTTGTTGGGCTCATTTCCGGTCAACAGCAACTGCCCGTCGCCGCGCATCAGAATCACGTTGCCCAGTTCGGTATGCAGTTTCTGGAAACGGTGGACCAGATTGTAGGCGCGGCCAAGATCGTGACTGCTCCGCGAGTCGGTCAGTTCCGCCCCGAGGTTGCGCATGCCGATATCCAGCTGGGAAAAATAAGTGTCGACCGCGCCAGCATCAAGTTCGGCAACCGTTGCAAGCAGCCCGGCCTGTTCGGCCCGGACATCATTCCAGGACTCCATTGCAAGAAAGGCGGCATAAGCAAGCTGCGCCGCCACCAGCAATATTGCCGAATATTTCAACAGCCGCCTGGGGCGATGTTCACCGCTCGTGTTAGTCATCAATGTCCCTGTTATCCTGCCAAGTGTACGCGTCCCATTGCTGCCCGTCTGGGCAATCTATCATCCGGCGAGGTATCAGTTCAACTCTCATTCCTTGCGGCGGCTGCCCGAATTTGCGCTCCCGGGAAAGCCATTGCAAATCCGCCGATTCTGTATAAACTGCCGCCCCGGTTCATCCATGCAAACCAACTTGAACATTCCGCCCGCCAACCGCACCGCAGCAAGCCATACCGATGTATCGGCCATGGCGCGTTCGCCCGACGCGCAAGCGGAACACTTCCTGCGCCGCTGCACCGGCGTCCTGCTCTGGCGGCACCGCACCACCACCGCCGAATTACCCTTCACCTAGCGTCCCCCCTGCTTCAGGCCATCCCTGCGCGCAGCTGAAGTTCCAGACGGAACAGGCCACGGCGCCCGGCATGCACCCCCGATGTATCCCCTGATATTTCACATCACGGCTGGAGTCGCAAAACATGAATGAAGCACAGATCGTCATCCCGACCGGGGATGGCCGCATCTATTACGATATGACCGGGACGGACAGTCCCTGTACCGGCTGCGGCGCATGTTGCCGCCATTTTCGCGTGTCGTTCTACCACGGCGAACTGGACACCCAGCCGGGCGGCCATGTTCCGTCAGACCTGGCCACGCAGATCACGCCATTTCGCGCCTGCATGAAAGGCACGGAATCGGGCTACGATCGCTGCGTCGCGCTGCAGACAGACGGGCTCTGCAGCATCTACGAACACCGCCCCTCGGTATGCCGCGAGTTCCCGGTATTCATGGAAGACGGGTCGCTGAACCCTGAATGTGTGCGTCTGCGCATATTGCACGGTATACCTGCATGGAAACCGGTCCGTAAAACTGCCGAACACGCGTCGCAACATCCGCTGGGGATGATCGCGGAATCCTCCTCTTAGGAAACCATGCGGTGCATTTCGCGCCGTATCGGCAATGCACTGGCAACACAATGATCAGGACGTGATGCCGCCCAGCAGGTTCGCGGGCACCGCTTCGTGGATGCGCTTCGGCGTCGCGAGGTTGAGGTTGTTCATGATCTCGACGAACTCCGCTTCGCTCTTGCCCGCGATGCGCGTGTTGAGCACCTTTTCCTCGCCTATGCTGCTGACGCGCCGCCCTTTGTAGTCGTGCGCAGGATAGACCAGTGTCTCGTCCGGCAGCGTGAACAGTTTTTCGGTGATGCTGTGGTACATCTCGGTCGCACTCCCCTGCTGGAAATCGGTTCGGCCGCACGCATTGATCATCAGCGTATCGCCGGTAAACAGGCGGTCGCGCCACAGGTAGCAAAGGCTGCCGGGCGTGTGGCCGGGCGTGGCGATCACGCGCAGTGTCTCGTTGCCGAATGACAGCGTATCGCCGTCCTGCAGCAGCCTGTCGTAGCCCGGCGCGCCGCAGCTCTGCGCGATCACCGTGGTCGCGCTGGTGCGATGCTTCAGCGCCTGCGAGCCGGTGATGTGATCAGCATGCACGTGTGTGTCCAGCACCAGGCGCAGCGTCAGCTTCAGCGACGAGAGCAGCGACAGGTAATCTTCGACATGCTCCAGCACCGGGTCGATGATGACCGCGCTGCCCTGATCGTCGGCGAGCAGATAGGTCAGCGTGGATGATGCCGGGTCGAATAGCTGGCGAAAAATCATGCGGGTTCCTTCAGGTCAGGATGCAACATGCATATGTAGGCAAACTGAAGCAATGCAAGTTCCGGCGATTTCCGGCTTGGCCAGCCGCAGGCTGCAGATTGCAGTCAACTCAGCCAGCCGCCCCGAACAATGCGCCTACGCCGGCGGTCAGCGCCATCGCCAACGCACCCCAGAAGGTCACCCTGATCGCGGCTGTTAACATCGACGCACCCCCGGCGCGTGCACCCAGCGAGCCGAGCAGTGCGAGAAACAGCAGCGAGCTGAGCGATACTGACCAGAACAGCGCAGCAGTCGGCACCAGCAGCACCACCAGCAGCGGCAGCGCGGCGCCAACCGAAAACGTGCCGGCCGACGCGAACGCAGCCTGAACCGGACGCGCGGCCAGTATTTCCGAGATGCCCAGTTCGTCACGCGCGTGCGCGCCGAGCGCGTCATGTTTCATCAGCTGGGTTGCAACCTCGGAGGCGAGTACGGCGTCGAGTCCGCGCCCGACATAGATCGCGGTCAACTCCTCGTGCTCGTGTTTTGGATCCTCCGCCAGTTCATTTCGTTCGCGTTCCAGGTCTGCATTTTCGGTATCGGATTGCGAGCTCACCGACACATATTCGCCTGCTGCCATCGACATCGCGCCCGCCACCAGGCCGGCAACGCCCGCGATCAGGATATTCTTAGTGCCTGCACCCGATGCCGCCACGCCCAGCACCAGGCTGGCGGTGGAAACGATGCCGTCATTTGCGCCAAGCACCGCCGCGCGCAGCCAGCCGATCCGATGAGTCCTGTGTGTTTCGACGTGTCTCATGCTGGCATTCTATAAGCATCAGAACGGCCCTGCCC
>JAJDNO010000062.1 GCA_022340615.1 Gallionella sp.
CTGCAGGTGGTCGGCGCAGTGACCGCCTACTGCGCAATCCTCGCGCAGCAAAGCGGGCACAAGGCGCTTTATCTTTCCGGCGGCGGCGTGGCCGCCTCCTCGCTCGGCATTCCCGATCTCGGCATCACCACACTGCATGACGTGTGCGAGGACACGCGCCGCATCGCCGCCGCGAGCGACCTGCCGCTGCTGGTGGACATCGACACCGGCTGGGGCGGCGCATTCAACATTGCGCGCGCGACGCGCGAAATCGCGCAGGCCGGCGCGGCCGGCTTCCACATCGAGGACCAGGTGATGCAGAAGCGCTGCGGGCACCGTCCGAACAAGGCCATCGTCAGCCAAAGCGAGATGGTCGACCGCATCAAGGCCGCGGTGGATGCGCGCAGCGACGCGAGCTTCGTGATCATGGCGCGCACCGACGCACTCGCGGTGGAAGGCATGCAGTCGGCGGTCGAGCGCGCGCAGGCCTGCGTCGAGGCCGGAGCCGACATGATTTTTCCCGAGGCGATCACCACGCTTGAGCAATACGCCGAGTTCACCAAGGCCGTGAAGGTGCCAGTGCTGGCGAACATCACCGAGTTCGGCGCGACGCCGCTGTTCTCCACCGAACAGCTTGCCGGCGTCGGCATCGGACTCGTGCTGTATCCGCTGTCCGCTTTCCGCGCGATGAGCAAGGCCGCGCTGAACGTGTACCAGCACATTCTTGCAGACGGCACGCAGCAGAACGTCGTCGCCGATATGCAGACGCGCATGGAGCTGTACGACCACCTCGGCTATCACGAATACGAGCAGAAGCTGGACCGTCTGTTTGCCGAGCACGGCACCGATTAAACTAACCGTCAGGAAGGGAGAAATAAATGGAACAAGAATCCACTCTACCCAAGCCGAAGAAATCCGTCGCACTGTCCGGCACCGTTGCCGGCAACACCGCGGTCTGCACCGTCGGGCGCACCGGCAACGACCTGCACTATCGCGGCTACGACATCCTGGATTTCGCCGAGCAGGCCGAATTCGAGGAAATCGCGCACCTGCTGATCCACGGCATCCTGCCGAATGCAGCCCAGCTCAAGGCCTACAAGGTTAAACTGAAATCGCTGCGCGGTTTGCCGCAGCCTGTGAAACAGGCGCTGGAAGCGATCCCCGCAAATGCGCACCCGATGGACGTGATGCGCACCGGCTGTTCAATGCTCGGCACCTGCGAACCAGAACCGGATAAACACAGCCAGGATGCCACATGCGAAATCATCGACCGGATGCTGGCCTGCTTCGGCTCGATGCTGATGTACTGGCATCACTACAGCACCTCTGGTCGCCGCATCGATGTGGAGACCGACGATGATTCCGTCGGCGGACACCTGTTGCATCTGCTGCACGGCGCGCCGCCGAAGGCATCATGGGTGCGCGCGATGCACACCTCGCTGATCCTGTACGCGGAGCACGAGTTCAACGCATCGACTTTCACCGCGCGCGTGATCGCCGGCACCAATTCCGACATCTATTCCTGCATCACCGGCGCGATCGGCGCGCTGCGCGGCCCCAAGCATGGCGGCGCCAACGAGGAGGCGTACCGCATCCAGAGCCGTTACAGGAATGCCGACGAGGCAGAGGCCGACATCCGCGAACGCGTCGGCCGCAAGGAGATCGTGATCGGCTTCGGCCACCCGGTCTACACCATCTCCGACCCGCGCAACGAGGTGATCAAGCGCCTTGCTAAGAAGCTGGCAGGGGAAGCAGACGAGATGCGGCTGTTCGACATTGCCGAGCGTCTGGAAACCGTGATGTGGGACCTGAAGAAAATGTTCCCCAACCTGGACTGGTTTTCTGCGGTGTCGTACCACATGATGGGCGTGCCGACCAACATGTTCACGCCGCTGTTCGTGATTTCGCGCGTGACCGGCTGGGGCGCTCACGTGATGGAGCAGCGCGCCGACGGCAAGATCATCCGCCCGAGCGCGAACTACGTCGGGCCCGAGAACTTGGCGTGGGTGCCAATCGAAAAACGCTAAGGAAAAGATCATGAGTGCAAATGTGGAAATGAACACCCGCCCCGCACCCGACCAGGTGCTGGTGGATATCGCGCAATACGTGTGCGACAAGGAGATCAAGTCGGCCGAAGCCTACGATACTGCACGCAACTGCCTGATCGACACGCTGGGCTGCGGCCTGCTCGCGCTGCGCTTTCCGGAATGCACCAAACACCTCGGCCCGCTGGTGCCCGGCACCACGGTGCGCGACGGCGCGCGCGTACCCGGCACCTCGCACGAACTCGACCCGGTCAAGGCGGCATGGGACATCGGTGCGATGATCCGCTGGCTGGACTACAACGACACCTGGCTGGCCGCCGAATGGGGCCACCCATCCGACAATCTCGGCGGCATCCTCGCGGTGGCCGATTACCAGAGCCGTTGCAGCGTGGCCGAGGGCAAGAAGCCGCTGACCGTGCGCGACGTGCTGAGCGCAATGATCAAGGCTCACGAAATCCAGGGCGTGCTCGCGCTGGAGAACAGCTTCAACCGCGTCGGCCTGGATCACGTGGTGCTGGTCAAGGTCGCATCCGTTGCAGTGGTGACACGCATGCTTGGCGGCAGCGAAGAACAGGTTATCGATGCGCTGTCGCAGGCGTTTGTCGATGGCCAGCCACTGCGTACCTACCGCCATTCGCCGAACGCGGGCTCGCGCAAATCATGGGCCGCAGGCGACGCCACTTCGCGCGCGGTGCGCCTGGCAATGATCACGATGGCCGGCGAAATGGGCATACCCGGCGTGCTGACCGCGCCGCAGTGGGGCTTTTACGACGTGCTGTTTTCCAAAACCAACAAGGACCAGAAACTCAAGCCGGAAGAGCAGCGCCGCTTCTCGGTGCCCCAGCCCTATGCCAGCTACGTGATGGAAAACATCCTGTTCAAGATTTCCTTCCCGGCCGAATTTCATTCGCAGACTGCCTGCGAAGCGGCAGTGCGCCTGCATCCGCAAGTGAAGGACAGACTGAAAGACATCCGCAAGATCGTGATCACCACTCACGAGTCCGCGATCCGCATCATTTCCAAGGTTGGTCCGCTGGCCAATCCGGCGGACCGCGACCACTGCATCCAGTACATGGTCGCCGTGCCGCTGGCATTCGGCGACCTGGTTGCGGAAAATTACGAAGACAGTTTCCACGCGGCGAATCCGGTCATAGACGAACTGCGGGAAAAGATGGAAATCGTCGAAGACAAGCGCTACAGCAGGGAATATCTGGAAGCGGACAAACGCTCCATCGCGAACGCGGTCCAGGTGTTCTTCAATGACGACAGCAGCACAGAAAAGATCGAGGTTGAATATCCGATCGGCCATCGCCGCCGCCGCGAAGAGGGCATCCCGGTACTGGAGCAGAAGTTCCTGGAAAATCTGCGCACGCGCTTCCCGGAACAGCGCTGCCAGCAGATCATGGAACTGTGCCTGGATAACAAAAAACTGGAAGCAACACCGGTCAACGATTTCATGGAGATGTTTGTGATCAACTGAACACGCGGACAGGCAGAATAACAACAGGAGGGAATCGCAATGAGCTACCAGACAGAGTATGACCATTCGATGAAAGATCCAGCCGGTTTCTGGCGCAAGCAGGCCGAGGCGCTGGAATGGTTCAAGTTTCCCGAGCAGATACTGTCGCTCGACAAAGACGGACTCGGCTACTGGTTCGCCGACGGCGAGATGAACACTGCCTACATGGCATTGGACCACCATGTGAAAGCCGGCCGCGGCAATCAGCTCGCGCTGATCTACGATTCCCCGGTCACCAATTTCAAATCGCACTATACCTATACCGAGCTGACCGACATGGTCGCGCGCACCGCCGGGATGCTCGCAAACCTGGGTGTGGTGAAAGGCGACCGCGTGATCATCTATATGCCGATGATCCCGGAATCGGTGATTGCGATGCTCGCGGTGGCCAGGCTGGGTGCGATCCACTCCGTGGTGTTTGGCGGCTTCGCCCCGCCCGAACTGGCGGTGCGCATCGACGACGCGAAACCCAAGGTCATCATGACCGCGTCCTGCGGGATCGAGGTCAAGCGTGTGGTGGAATACAAACCGCTGGTCGACCATGCGATCGAGCTCGCGCAACACAAGCCGCAAAGCTGCATCGTCTACCAGCGCCCGCAGGCTGCCGCAACGCTGGTCGCGGGCCGCGACCATGACTGGAAATCCCTGCTGGCCAAGGCCAAGGCGGTGGGCTGCACACCGGTCAAGGGCAGCGATCCGCTGTATATCCTCTACACCTCCGGCACCACCGGCAAGCCGAAGGGCGTGCTGCGCGAGAACGGCGGCCACGCGGTCGCGCTCAAGTACAGCATGAAGGCGATCTACAACGTCGAGCCGGGCGACATGTACTGGGCCTGCTCGGACGTCGGCTGGGTGGTCGGCCATTCCTACATCGTGTATGGCCCGTTGCTGCATGGCTGCACCACCATCGTCTATGAAGGCAAGCCGGTCATGACGCCGGACGCCGGAGCGCTGTGGCGAGTCTGTGCCGAATATGGCGTGAAGGCGCTGTTCACCGCGCCGACTGCATTCCGCGCGGTAAAGAAGGAAGACCCGCAGGCCGAGCTGATGAAAAAATACGACCTGAGCAAACTGCAGGTGATCTATTCTGCGGGCGAACGGCTAGACCCGCCCACCCAGGCCTGGCTCACCGAACAAAGCGGCAAGCCGGTGGTAGACCACTGGTGGCAGACCGAGACCGGCTGGGCAATCACCGCCAACATGCAGGGCGTCGAGCCGATGCCGATCAAGCCCGGCTCGTCCACCGTGCCGGTGCCCGGCTTCAACGTCAGGATACTGGACGAGAACGGGCAGCAGGTCCCGGCCGGCACGCAGGGCTACATCGCGCTGAAGCTGCCGCTGCCGCCCTCGTGCCTTAACCATGTGTGGGGCGACGAGAACAAGTTCCGCGAGAGCTACCTGACCTTTCTGCCCGGCCACTACACCAGCGGCGACGGCGGTTATATCGACGAGGACGGCTATGTGTTCGTGATGGGACGCGTGGACGACGTGATCAATGTGGCCGGGCATCGGCTGTCCACCGGAGAGATCGAGGAGGTGATCGCGACCCATCCGGCGGTCGCGGAATGCGCGGTGATCGCGCGCGATGACGACCTCAAGGGACAGGTACCGATGGGCCTGGTGGTGCTCAAGTCCGGCATGACCATCGCAGAAACCGACGTGCAGCAGCAGCTGATCGCCCGCATACGCGAGTCGATCGGCGCAATCACCTGCTACAAGGACACGGTGGTGCTGGCCCGGCTGCCCAAGACCCGCTCCGGCAAGACGCTGCGAAAGACGCTGGCCAACATCGTCAACGGCAAGGAATACATGGTGCCGTCGACCATCGACGATCCGGGCGTGATTCCCGAGATCATCGAAGTGCTGCGTACCAAGAAGCTGGTGAAGTAGAAAAGGTGGACGGGCCGTTTCGGTAAATTACCCCCGGCTGGCCTGTATAATTTGTTTCATAAAATATATTTCGATGATGACCCCATAAATTTTAATTTCGGTTTTGATGTTCATATCGTCCCGTTCAACCTTAGAGCACCCCATATGACTACTCGCAAGCCCATCAACATCCCCGTCGTTTCCGCCGCTGCACAGGAAGGCGCCTTGACCGAAAGCAGCTGTTCCAACACCGAGATCGCCGCGCTGATGGTGCTGGGCGACAGCATGGAACCGGAATTCAATGAAGGTGAGATATTGGTCATCGAGATGGGTGTGCCGGCAATGGATGGCTGGTACGTGATCGCATGGGTGAACGAGGAACACATCTTTCGACAGCTCAGGCGCGATGCCCAGGGCGGCTGGCGGCTGCATGCGCTCAACCCTGCTTATCCCGAAATCGCCATCTCCGGACTGGATGCGATCAAGGGTGTGGTCACCCACAAGAAGAAAGCCGGCTCGCGCAAGTCGGTCAAATATTACGTGGAGTAACCGTTACATTAGCCACCTGCCGACAGAAGGCGTTCAATCCTGCGCTGTCGTTCGTCAGAACCCCGAGCCTGGCTGTTTCAGAAACTCGATCTCCTCATCGGTGGATTTCCTGCCCAGGATGCTGTTCCGGTGCGGATAGCGGCCGAACCTCTCTATGATCGCCTTGTGCTTCAACTCGAAATCGAAACTGTTCTGGTTGCCATTGTTCCGGAACAACTCGGTGGCGATCTCGTGTATCTGCAGCGACTCGCTGTGCATGAACGGCATGTAGAGAAAGCTGCGCTCGGCCTGGCTCAATGATTTGTCTGCGCCGACCGAAATGGCTTCCTGCGCCAGCGCAAGCGCCAGGGCATCATGGGCAAATGACAGGGGCGAGCCTCTGAACATGTTCCGTGAAAACTGGTCGAGCACGATCACTTCCGCCAGCCTGCCGTGTGCATCCTTGCGCCATTCGAACAGCTCGCAACAGGTGGCACGGCGATGAATATCCGAAAACCGCTCGGTGATCAGCCGGTCCAGGTTTTCGTCCTTTTTCCACCACTGCGCCGGTTCGAGTTCCTCGAACCAGAATGTCAGGATTTCACGGTACATGTATTCTTCCCCTGGATGTCCCATGCTTATCCATGTCCTGTGCTCATCAGGGTCACGCCCGGAAGCAGATGCAGTGACGCGCTGTTCTCGAAGGTAAAGAAGTAGCGGGTCAGGTGGAAGAAGATCGGCGCCGCGAAGCTGATCGAATCCATGCGGTCCATGATGCCGCCGTGCCCCTTGATCATGGTGCCCCAGTCCTTCGCCCCCAGGCTGCGCTTCACCGCGGAGAGCGACAATCCGCCGAGGAATCCCATCAGCACGATCACGAACGACATGGCGGCCGACTGCAGCGGCGTGAATGGCGTGATCCACCACATCGCGGCACCGACCAGTGTCGCGCTGGCGGCTCCGCCGATGAATCCCTCGACGGTCTTGGAGGGGCTGACGATCGGCGCAATCTTGGTCTTGCCGAACAGTTTGCCAAACACGTACTGCAGCACGTCACTGAGTTGCACCACCAGCACCAGGTAGAACAGCAGCAGCGCGTCCTCTCCCTTGTACCCGGGAATGTCGAGCAGCAGCAACGCCGGCGCGTGGCTGATACAGTAGATCGTGATCATGATGCCCCACTGAATCTTGGCGGTCCGCTCCAGGAAGTTGGTTGCATCTTCCGCCTGCACGGAGAGAACCGGCAGCAGCAGGAACGCATAGACCGGTATGAAGATGGAGAACAGCGCATACCAGTGGATGCCAATAAGAAAATACTGGATCGGGATCAGCACGAAGAACGCGATAGACAGCGCGCGATGGTCGCCCGGCCGGGTGGGCGTGAGCGTGATAAATTCCCGCAGCGCAAAGAACGAGATGATCGCGAACATGACCAGGGTTGCGTCCGGACCGATCATGAACGCCACGGAAAAAATCGCGGCCATCACCCACCATGCATTGACCCGCGCATTGAGATTGTCGATCACCGCGATCGCGCTTTCACTCTGCGCGCGGCGGCGCAGCACCCAGCCTGTCAGCGATGCGATCACCAGTATGCATAGTATGCCGCCGACCAGCCAGTAGAATTTTTCATGGGGATTCATTTTGAAACTCCTATCACGGCATCGCGTGCCCGGTTCAGAAAAGCGTGTTTGTCTTCGTTTGCAATGCGCTGCAGCGGCGCACCGAAACGCACGGTGCTCGCGATCGGCACCGGCATGAAAGAACCCTTGGGCATGCTGCGATTCAGGTTTTCCAGATACACCGGGATCAGCTCGACCTGCGGGCAGCGCTCGGCAAGATGGAATAATCCGGATTTGAACGGCCCCGGCAGCGGCTCGTACTGGCGCGTGCCTTCCGGGAAGATGATCAGCGAATCGCCCTGTTCGAGCACTTCATACAGCGGCTGCAGCGGATCGGCATTCGGATCGGTACGGCTGCGGTCGATCAGCACCGCATTCAGCCCCCGCAAAACGATATAACGTTTCAGGCGGCTGGTTCCCCAGTAATCCGCCGCGGCGACCGGATGTGTTCTTGCGCGCAGCGCGGGTGGCAACGCAGACCAGAGTGCGACAGTGTCGATATGGCTGGTGTGGTTCGCGAAGTAGATGCGCTGCGCATCCGTCGGCGCCGAGCCGATCCAGCGCGGGGTTGCGCCGACCAGCAGGCGCACGGTTCCGATCAGCAATGTGGATAGCCACATGGTTCAACTCCCGGGAAGTTGCTGCAATGCGCTGCGTATGCGGTTCACGATGTTGAGCGCGATCAGCAGCGCAACGGCGGGCATGATCCAGAACGCCCAGCCCGGCAGGCTGCCCGCGATGCCCAGCCACAGGCCCAGCGCGCCGAACACGAAGGCGCGATCGCTCTTGCCCATCGGGCCGTCGTAACGGCGTTCGACACCCACCATCGGCGCCAGCGCACCGGTCATTTCGGAAAGCGCGGAAAGAAAAATCACGCCGGCGACACTGCCCCAGCCGAAAGGCGCGATCATCACGAACGGCAGGTACAGCGCCGCATCTGAGATCACATCGGTGAGTTCGTTCAGGTATGCGCCCAGCGGCGATTTGTGGCCGAACTCGCGCGCGAGCATGCCGTCTACCGCGTTGAGCGCCATGCGCAGAAACATCCATAACGGCAGCAGCAGGAACAGTCTCGGAAAAGGAAATATGAAAAGAAGAATGCCCAGCGCACAGGAAACCAACATCGCAAACAGCGTGACCGCATTGGCCGTGATGCCGATCCGGTCGAGCTGCGCGACGATGGGACGCAGCAGTGCCTGGAAACGCGGCTTGAGCTCGTAAATGCTGATCATTTGGCCCCCCTTGCCAGAACGCAGCTTACATCGATTGATGGTGTCTTTCCAGACAGTCTGGCTTTTGAATGACGCGCGAAGATTTGTTCTACGCCACGCTGCAGGAACTATTCTTGTCTGCTAACGGGACTCCCCGCATCGTTTTTACGCTTGTATCTTCTTCAGCGCGAGCGCATTGCCTTCGAAGACGATCCCGCCCCAGCCGGTCTTCATGAAATTCCGGATGTTCTGGTGGTCGCTGCCTTGCGGATGCTTCAGCACATCGTCGCGGTAATAACTGCCGAAGCAATGCAGCGTCTGCTGCTGTGTCAGATGGTGCAATCTGGCGAACGAGAAGACTTTGCAGGAACCGTTGTTCTGTCCGGCTTCGTTCTGCATTTCTCCGTTGCGGAACGCGGCGGGGATGAAGTTGTAATTTGCATCGATCACGCCCATTGTGTCGTTGAAGGAAATGCTGTCTGGCGCGTTTTCAAGCGTTTGCAGGAATTGTTTCATCAGCGATGACGAGATGTGATTAAAAGGAACCAACTTGATTGGTTGACTGATACAAGTATACCGCCGTCATTCTTGTCAGTCGCATTACTTCACCGCACCCTGCCGGCTGGCCACCCAACCGATCAGCGACAGTAGCGCCAGACCCAGGGCGATCAGCAGGATGCCGGTCATCTCGCTGACTTTGAATTGTTCTCCCAGCATCAGCCGCGACGAAACGATCGCGACCACTGGCGTGCCGAGTACGGAAAGGCTGGCTTCCCATGCGGGTACCCGGTCGAGCAGCGTGATCCACAGCCACCAGCACAGCGCGGTGCTGATCACCGACATGAAGGCAAGAATGCCGATATAGGCCGCAGTCCAGTCGGTGGGATGTTCCGGGACGATGACCGCGAGCAGCACGATCGGCACGGTACCGATCAGCATCTGCCAGGCGGTCAGCGACAGCAGGTCGACTTTTTGTTTCGCGCGCAGGCGCTTGACGAGCACGGTACCGATTGCCCAGCTCAACGCGGCTATCACGCCGAGGAATTTGCTGAACAGCGTGGTGTGCATGTTCCACGGTCCGATGATCAGCAGCAGTCCTGTAATCGTGCTGATGGCAGCCACCCACTGCGTGCCGCGGATGCGTTCGCCCAGCATCGGCCCGGCCAGCAGCAGCGTCCAGACTGGCATCGTGAAGATCAGCACCGCCGTCTTGCCGGGGCCGCCTTCCACCAGTGCCCAGGTCTGGAAAGTCATGAAGCAAGTGACCTGCGCCAAAGCGATCGCGAGCGTGGCGCCGGGCGCAACCAGTTTGAGTGGCTTGCCCAACAGCTTTAGGATCACAAACAGGGCCAGCGCGCCGCCGGCACAGCGCTCCGCCGCGAACGCAAACGGCGGCGCATAACCGAGCGCCTGCTTGGCCAGCACCCAGGTGTATCCCCAGGCCACGGAAAGGACGAACAAGCCGAGTGGCAGCAGCCAACGTTCGCGTGTATGTGCAGAGGGCATCAGTATTTATGATTTACGCAAATTCGAAAATCAATCAAGGTCGGCGATGTTCACGAAATGAGCGCCGCATCCTGTGCGGCAAGGGTGCCTATCGCCGACCAGTCCAGGTGTTCGCCGCCATGAGCGGACAGTTGCAGATAGCGATCGCGCAGCACGCCGGCAAATGGCAGCGGCACCTTCAATTCTTCCGCTGCTGCCAGCGCCAGCCGCATGTCCTTCTGCCCAAGGTGGGCGGCAAATCCGGCGGGCTCGAAATGCCTGTTGGCGATCATCGCGCCGTAATTCTTGTACACCGGCGCGTTGAACAGCGTGGAGGTCAGCAGGTCAAGAAACAAATGCCGGTCCACACCACCCTTTTCCGCGAGTGCCATGGATTCCCCCAGCGACTCGATCACCGAAGCGATCATGAAATTTCCGCTCAGCTTGACCAGATTGGCTTTTTCCGGATCATCCGACACGGCGAAAGTCCGCTGACCCATCACATCGAACAGCGGCTGCACCTTGTCGATCAGATTCCGCTTGCCCGCTGCGACCACGAAAAGCTTTCCGGCAGCGGCAGCATCCGGCCGGCCGAATACCGGAGCGGCAATATAGCCCTGCTGCCTTTGTTCGTGCTCGCGGCAAAGGCGGGCCGACAGCGCGACGCTGACCGTGCTGCATGAAACGTGAATCGCGCCTGGCTTCAGATGCGCCAGCATCCCGTCCGGACCCAGCACCACATTCTCCAGCGCCGCATCATCGGCCAGCATGGTAAAGACCACATCGGCATCGCAAACCCCGGCAATATTTTTCGCCGCTTTCGCTCCACGCGCAACCAGTGGCTGCATGCGTTGCGCCGAACGATTGAAAACCGCGAGGTCGTATCCTGCCTCGCGAAGGCGTGCGGCCATGCCCGCGCCCATCTGCCCGAGTCCGATAAATCCTGCTTTCATCACACTGCCTCCCTGAAAAAATTGAAACAAAATGTTTCAGCCGTCACGCATGCAGCCCCGATTAGAGTTTGCCGAAATGACTGGCACCGAATTCATCCAGTCGCCTGCACGGCAAATAATAAACAGCGTAGCAGAATATGAACGGCACATGTTTCATCAACATTGCGTTACCCGCTGCGCGAACAGTCCAGTCAATTTCGACGGCCATCGCGGCAGGCTGCATTTGATACACTGTCAACAAACATGACACCGGGCATATTGCCCGCAAACGAACCTGATGATCCCCTTTTCCATTCTGGACCTGGCGCCAATCAACGAAGGCGGCGACGCTGCGCAGTCGTTCCGCAACACGCTTGACCTTGCCCGGCACGCAGAACGACTGGGCTACCGACGCTACTGGCTGGCCGAACATCACGGCATGCCGGGCATCGCCAGCGCCGCAACCGCAGTGCTGATCGGGCATGTCGCC
>JAJDNO010000066.1 GCA_022340615.1 Gallionella sp.
GGCAGGCTTGTAATTATGCTCGGCCTGGCCCGACACATAGCCGACCGGTTTGTTGAGCAGGATAGTGACCCGCTGTTGCTGGGTGCTTTGCGCTGCGCTGCGCAACGTTACATGCTGATCGGGATAGACTTTGCTGCCCAGTTCGCTGACGACTTCGCCGTCGACTTCAACCCAGCCCTTTTCGATATAGCTGTCGGCTTCGCGGCGGGAACACAGTCCGAGTTCCGACATGCGTTTCGAGAGGCGGATTTTTTCCATGAGAATTCTGGGCGGACAGTTATGCAGGGAGCGATTTAAGCACAAAGCAGCTGGCTTCGGTGAAACCACAGGCAGAAACCGGTTTAATTTGTGCGCAGCGGCGGCTTGGCAAGTTTGCGCTGCAGCGTGCGGCGGTGCATGTTGAGTGCGCGGGCAGTGGCCGAAATGTTGCCTTTATGCTCGCTCAGTATCCGCTGTATATGTTCCCATTCAAGGCGTTCTATCCGAGCGGGCTGTGTTTTCAGCGGTGCATTGCTGTCGGGCGCATGGCTGAAAGCAGCGACGATTTCGTCGGCATTGGCCGGCTTGGCGAGGTATTGGGTTGCGCCGAGTTTGATTGATTCGACGGCGGTCGCGATGCTGGCATAACCGGTCAGCATCACAATGCGCGTATTCGGGTCGAGCCCGTGCAGCACCTTGATCAGGGCAAGTCCCGGCGCGCCGCCCATTTTGAGATCGATCACCGCAAATTCGGGCGGGGAGGCTTCTGCAACCGGGGTCGCTTCTTCCACGCTGTGAGCAACCGTTACGGCAAAGCCGCGCTTCTCAAGCGCAACGCTCAACACCCTGCAGAAGGTCGCGTCGTCATCGACCAGCAGCAGGGAGGCATTTTCTTCGCGAGGCGCAATCATCTGTTCGCTCCGGTCAGGTGTTTGTCCCGCCTGTCGGCCCGGCGATGATCGGCAAGGTAAGTTCGGTGGTGGCGCCGCCTTCTTCGCGGTTGAACAGGCGTACCGTGCCGCCCATGCGTTCGATTGTCGCATTGGCAAGAAGCAGGCCCAATCCTCTTCCTTCCTTCTTGGTGGTGAAGAATGCCGAGCCTGCCTTGAGCGCGACGTCCCCGCTCAGCCCCGCACCCCGATCGCTTATCTCCAGCGTGAAGACTGATCTGTTCCAGCGGGAAAATATTTCAATCGGCTGCGTGCTGGCATCTGCGGCATTGTTGAGCAGGTTCATCAACGCAGCGCGCAGCGTCACATCAGCGTTGAGAAGCGGCGAGGGCTGGCCGCCGCTGCAGCGATAATGATATTGCGCCGTGGGGCGCAGCAGCTGCCATTCGTTGACTACCTCGTCCATCAATTCATCCGCTGTTCGCGGCAAGGCTGCTCCGCTGTCCTGCGCATTCGCCATGATCTTGTCGAGGATGCGCTTGCAGGCGCGCACCTGTTCGTCGAGGATCACCAGGCTGTCGTGCAACTCCGGGTGGTTATCGGTGACATCATTTCCCAGTTCGCCGATTACCACGGCCATCGTGGACAGCGGCGTGCCCATTTCATGTGCCGCACTGGCCGCCTGCGTGCCGAGCGCGACGATGCGTTCGTTGCGCAATATCTCTTCGCGCACACGCGCCAGTGTCTCATCGCGTTGACGCACTGCCTGCGCCATCCGCACGACAAACCACGCGATGATGGCGGCGCTCAGGACGAAACCCATCCACATGCCCAGAACATGCAGGCTGAAGATGCTTTCCTGGGCCATCCCGCCGATGCCGGCCATGTCGTGCATGCCGCTTGCGGCGCTGGCTTGACCGTGCATCATGGGCAATGGCACATAGAATTTCATCAGGAAGGTGTAGCAGAGCGTGGTCAGTACGGCCATGCTCCAGGTATAGCGCGGCGGCAATGTCGCGGCGGCGATCACCAGCGGCAACAGGTACAGCGAAATGAAGGGATTGGTCGAGCCGCCGCTGTAGTACAGCAGGATGCTCAGTGCGGCCACGTCCACGCTTAATTGTGCAAACAGTTCCGGGTTGGAAACGATGTTGCTGTTGCGCAGGCGCAGCCAGCTGAACAGGTTGATGACTGCAAGTGCCGCGATCGTCAGCAACATTGGCAGCCAGTCCAGTTCCAGCTGGAGGATTTTCCAGACCATTGCCAGCGTGACGAGTTGCGCCGCGACTGCAATCCCGCGCAAAGCGACCAGGCGGCGCAGCTGACTGTGGCCGGGAAGTGAGGAAAGTATCGAGCTGCCCATCGCGCAATTGTAATCGGAGTGACGGGGCGGGGGGTGCGACATCATGTCGCATTCCCCCGCGCGGATAATTGCGAAATAATCAGATCGGCCAAATCGCAGTTTTGTGCACCTGGTGAATACATCCTTCCCCCAAGGCGTTGAGGTATTCATTGCGGTCCCCCGGTATGATGCCGCGCTTATGTCTATTTCATTTCACAACAATTGGCGGGATTACGTTTACTTTAATAACGGACAGAAAGAGATCATGAGAAACTTCATTCGCTTCGGTTGGCTGGCTGCAGCTATATTGGCCGGCTTCACCAGTTATAGTAGTCATGCTGCCGGTAATGCAGCAGGCATTGAGACCGGCGGAGGGTGGATACGTGCCACCGCCCCGGGACAGGACCAGGCCGGCGCGGATTTGTCCATTACCAGCAGGCAGTCCGCGACATTGATCGGGGCGTCCAGTCCGGCCTGCAGAACCGTGCAGTTGCACACCATGACGATGGAAGGCGGCATGATGAGAATGCGTGAAGTGAAGGAGATTGAACTGCCTGCCGGAAAGCGCGTGAATCTCCGTGACAGCGGTTACCACCTGATGATGATCGGGTTGAAGGCTCCCCTCAAGGAAGGTGAAACGGTGCCGCTGACTTTGAGCATCAGGCTGGGCAAAGGCGGCGTGGTGAAAATCAGGAGCGTGGCCGAGGTCAAATCGCTGACTGCGGCACCCCCACGCGAGACCGGGCATCAGCAGATGAACATGCAGATGAACTGACAGGTTGCCCGGCGGAATGCCGGGGATACGGCCTCAACGGATGAACAATGCCGAGGCGCCCGGTTTCTGTTCGATCACCTGTTCGATTTCCGC